>CACKZF010000004.1 GCA_902604565.1 uncultured Pelagibacteraceae bacterium | reverse complement strand
CCCAACATATAAGAGGACCTATCTTTCCAAATTTCGTCTTAACACTTTTAAATCCAAGGTCTCCAGGACTAAAATAAAATTTTTCATAATACCCTGGGTCATCAGGTATGTGCATCTTACGATATTTAGATAAAATAGTACCATTTTCATTAATAATGATACTGGTGTTATGATAAAACCCAGATGTTTTTTTTTCGAACATCGTAATATTCAATACAACACCGAGTTTTTTTGCTAAATCACAAAATATTTTAGAGGTCTTTCCTGGAATTTTTTCTGCTAACTTAAAGTTTGAATGACTTTCTGTTTGGCAAAAGTAATTAGTCAAAAATAGTTCTGGTAGACAAATTATCTTTGCTTTTTTCTTAGCAGCTTTTTTTATATTTTTTATAGCTAAATCAATATTAGATTGAATTGACCCTAAAGATTTACTTTGTATTAAACCAATTTTGATTTTTTTGATCATTAATCAAAATATCTTGGAAAAATTTTTTCTCTCTCTATTTTTCCATTTACCCTGATGATAGGCGTCACTAGCTATTAAGGGTAATACACTTGTTGCTTCTGCAAAAACCATTTGCTCTTTTGTAATATCTACTTTGCCCCATGAGCTTGCCTCTTTTAATGTTGAGCTACTGCATGCTCCATCTCTAGAATCAGCAACTGTTATTTGAATTGCATATTTATGCATATCTACATCTTTACCTAAAAGTTCAGCACATATGACAGTGTCTTGAATAAAATTTTTTGGCACACCTCCTCCAATCATAAAAAGACCTGATCCTTTCGATTTAATTTTAATTTCAGTTAATTCTCTAAACTCTCGGATTGAGTCGATTGTGATATGATTTTTTGGGTTTCTTTCTTGATGCATTACAAGCCCAAATCCAGCACTTGAGTCAGTAAAAGCTGGACAGAAAATTGGAACGTTGTTGTCATAGGCAACTTCTATTAAAGAGTCTCTCTTCTTTGCGTTAGTTTTTAGATATTTACCAATTTCTTTTATAAATTCTCTTGATGTATAACTTCTGGGTTCTAATTGATCTGCAATTTCTCCAATAGTTTTATCGCACATCTGAAGCTCTTCTTCATCAATGTAAGTATCATATATTCTATCAACGTAGTTATTTCTTAGCTCTGTATCATCTTGATATTGCGACCCTTGATAATGTTTAAAACCAAGTGCTTCAAAGAAATCCATATCAATAATTGAAGCCCCAGTCGCTACTATTGCATCTACCATATTATACTTAACTAAATCTCTATAAATATGCATACATCCTGCAGCAGACGTTGATCCTGCAAGAGTTAAAAAGATTGTACAATCCTTATCATTTATCATTTCATTATAAATATTTGCTGCATTTGCAGTCTCTCTTGAAACGAAAGACATTTTTTTCATTGAAGAGACGATTTTTCTAGCATCAAAAGAAGTTATATCAATATGCTCTACTTCTTTACTTAGTAAATCACTTTTTCTGTTACTTGATTGGCTTTTATTATCTGACATTAAGCAACAAGAAACTCTTTATTTGTTTCTTTGTCATACATGGTCATAATTGGATTATCTTCAACTTCGTAAATATCTTCTGAGTAAAATCCATTAAAATTAGTTCTAAAAGTTAATCCATAGGCTCCAAGTTGACCTAACTCTATATAATCATTTTCTTTTATATTATTTGGTAAAATAAAAGGACCTTTCATATAATCCATGCTATCACAAGTTGGGCCATAGAAATCAAAAGATGTTAATTTCTTGGAGATTATTCTTCCACCGGTTATCATTTTTGATGGGTAAACTATGTTTGGAACACCTGCGTCAAATAAAGTTCCATATGTTCCATCATTTATATAAAGTTTTTGTTTTTTTCTTAAATCAACTCTTACAATTGTTGAACCACTTTCTGCAACAATCGCTCTTCCAGGTTCACAAATAATTTCTGGAAGCTTATCCAATTTTAAATTATTTAAACCTTTTTTAATTTCATTAAAGTAAGCATTTAAAGATTGAGGAATAAGATCAGGATAAATAGTTGGAAAGCCACCTCCAACATTGATTACATCGGGAATAATTTTTGTTTTTTTAATTATATTATTGATCTCAAATATTCCTTTTGAATAAGATATTGGGTGCATACATTGTGAACCAACATGAAAACTAAGTCCAATTTTTTTAGAATATTGTTTTGTTAATCTAAGTAATCCAGCTGCTTCAGTATTAATGGCTCCAAATTTTTTTGATAAATCAATCTCCGCATGTTCATTAGAAACAGAAACTCTAACAAATAATTCTAAGTCTTTAGCGTAATTTGTACTTTCTAAAATTTTAATTAATTCATCTTTAGTATCCAAAGAAAAGGCCTTAACATTATATTTAAAATATGCCTCTTTAATACTTTCTCTGCTTTTAACTGTATGCATATAAGAACAATTCGCATCTGGGCTTATTTTTCTTATAGACTCTATTTCTCTGATAGAGGCTACGTCAAAATGGTTAATACCACTCTCAACAATAGTTTTAAGAACTACTGGATGAGGGTTGGTTTTTAAAGCATAAAGTATTTTTCCAGGGAAATTTTTTTGGAAGTATTTAGATGCCAATTTAATTGACTCTTTTCTAATACAATAAACAGGTCCTGTTGGTCTCAGCTGGTTAACTAATTCTTCAACTGACTTAAATTTTTGCATAACTGCACCTCTAAAAAAAATTTACAAAAAAAACCTGCATAACACCTATGCAAATTTCATAAATGCAGCATTTATGGGAAATATTTAATAATGTAAAGTAAATAATGCTATTGAAATATTAAAATTCACTTCCATATAAGGGCTATGATTAATCAACCAACACTCCAAAAACTAAGCGATTTTGAGGATAAATCGCTTTTAATTGTAGACGATGACAATCCATTTAGACAAAGATTGGCAAGAGCTATGGAAAAGAAAGGTTTTACAGTTACACAAGCAGAGAGTGTAAAAATTGGTATTGATAATGTAAAATCAAAAAGCCCTGCATTTGCTGTCGTTGATCTTAGATTGAATGACGGGAATGGACTAGAGGTAGTTAAAGAAATTCAAAAGGTAAACATTAAAAGCAGAATTATTATGTTAACGGGATATGGCAACATACCAACAGCAGTAGCTGCAATTAAAGAGGGAGCAATTGATTATATTGCTAAGCCAGCAGACGCAGATGATGTTGAAAAAGCACTTTTAGCTGACCCAAATCAAAAACCAGCGCCTCCTGAAAACCCAATGTCAGCGGATAGAGTAAAATGGGAGCACATACACAGAGTTTTTGAGTTATGTAACAGAAATGTCTCTGAAACTGCAAGAAGACTAAAAATGCATAGAAGAACTCTTCAAAGAATACTTTCTAAAAGATCTCCTAGATAATTTAATTTTTTGTAAGTCTTAAAAATACATCTTCAAGATCTCCATCATCAGTTGAAATATCTTGTATTTTTATATCTTGTTTTTTAATTTCTGAGATTATTGAGTCTATGCTTAGTTTACTCTTTTCATATGATAAAACTAACCTGTTTCCGTCATTTGATATAACTTTTAATGACTCAAAAGTGTTGTCTTTAATATTAGTTTTTTTATCTGTGGTGACATACACAATTTTAGTTTGAATTCTTTCTAAGAGATTTTTAGTCGTATCTAAAGCAACTAATTTTCCTCCACTTAGGATTCCAATTCTATCGCACATTTTTTCTGCTTCCTCAAGGTAATGAGTTGTTAGTATTGTTGTTACCCCTTGTTTGTTCAAAGATTTCACATTTTCCCACATTGTATTTCTAAGCTCCACATCAACTCCTGCGGTAGGTTCGTCTAAAATTATAATTGGAGGTTGATGTACCATCGCTTTTGCTACAAGTAATCTTCTCTTCATACCACCAGATAAGGCTCTAGCATAACTGTCAGCTTGTTCTTCTAATGATACCAACTTCAATATAGTATCTGTAATTCTATCCTTTTCTCTAATTCCGTATAGTCCTGCTTGGAGCTCTAAGAGTTTTCTAGGACTAAAAAATGGATCAAAGTTTACCTCTTGTGGAACAATTCCAATAGATGCTCTAACTTGTCTAGGATTTTTATCTAAGTTAAACCCCCAAACATTTACTTCACCACCAGTTTTTACAACTGATCCACCTAATATGTTTATAAATGTACTCTTTCCTGCACCATTTGGTCCTAATAGACCAAAAATTTCACCTTCTTTCACTTCTAAGTTTAAATTATTAAGCGCATGCGTTTGTTTAGAACCGTTTTTTGAATAAACTTTATTCAAGTTTTTAACAGTTAATACGTTTTTTTTATTCATATGAGGGCATACATTTATTACATTTATAAAAATTAAGATATCATTACATTATGGATAAAATTAAAAAAAGTGACCATTTTTACTTAATAGATGGTTCGGGATACATTTTCAGAGCATATTATGCCCTTCCTCCTTTAACTAGAAAAAGTGATGGATTGCCAGTAGGTGCTGTCAGTGGTTTTTGCAATATGCTTTTTAAGTTATTAGAGGACTCTAAATCAGATGATAATTTAGAAAAACCTACACACTTTGCTGTAATATTTGACTCAGCAAGAAAAAATTTTAGAAATGAAATATATTCAGAGTATAAAGGAAATAGATCTGATGCACCTGACGATTTAATTCCTCAATTTGAATACATAAGGCAATCTGTAAAAGCCTTTAATTTACCTTCAATTGAGTTAATCAATTATGAGGCAGATGATTTAATTGCAACTTATGTAGAAAAAATTTTAGATATAGGTGCAAAGGTAACAATTGTTTCTTCCGACAAAGATTTAATGCAGCTTTATAAAAAAGGAGTGAGAATTTATGATCCAATGAAGAACAAATTTATAAACCAAGACGATGTCCACAACAAATTTGGAGTTACGCCAGAAAAAGTAATAGATGTTCAATCTTTAGCTGGTGATAGCACAGATAATGTACCTGGTGTACCTGGTATAGGAATTAAAACAGCTGCTGAATTGATAAATCAATATGGAACTTTAGAAAATTTATTAAAAAATGCATCAAAAATAAAACAGAATAAAAGAAGAGAAACTTTAATAGATAACAAGGACAATGCAATTATTAGTAAAAAACTAGTTACATTAAAAAAAGATGTACCTGTAAAAAATAAAATTGAAGAATTCATATTGAAAAGTGTTGATCAAGATAAGCTTTATTCTTTTCTAAGAGAAATGGAATTTAATAGGCTATTGAGTTCAGCCATCTCAAAATATGGAGGTACAAATAATCCTTTAACTAAAGATATTGAAAAAAATTTAGAAAAAACATCAGAAATCAAGAAAAAAAATTATCAATTAATTAAAAATGAGAAGGAAATTGAAGATTATATGAAACAATCTGAGGAAATAGGTGAATTTGCAATAGATACTGAAACAACCTCATTAGACCCTCACACAGCAAATTTAGTAGGTATTTCAATTTCTAACAGAATTGGAAAAGCATGTTATATTCCATTAAATCATGTTAGTGGAAATAATCTTAACGAAAAAAAAGTCTTAAGCGTTTTAAAGAATTATTTAGAGGATGAGAGTATTAAAAAAGTAGGACAAAACATTAAGTTTGATTTCATTGTCTTTTACCACCGTGGAATAACTTTAAATTCCATGGAAGATACTATGCTTATGTCTTACACACTAGACGCTGGTAAAAATAGGCATAATATGGATACTCTTTCAGAGATCCATCTAGGTCATAAAACTATTAAATTTAAAGATTTAGTTGGGACGGGAAAAAAACAACTTAATTTTTCAGAAGTTAATATATCTGAGGCTAAAGATTATGCGGCTGAAGATGCAGATATTACATTTAGATTATACAAAATTTTTTTAAAATCATTAAAAGCAGAAAAATTATTGAATATCTATGAGTTATTTGAAAAACCACTAATTAAAATACTAGCAGAGATGGAAATAAAGGGTATTAAACTTGATAAATCTTCACTCAACAAACTGTCTTCAAAATTTTCAACTAAAATCGAAAAATTAGAAAAATCTATTTTTAAGATTTCAAAGAAAACATTTAACATCGGATCAACTAAGCAACTTGGTGAAATAATGTATAATGATTTAAAAATAGCAGCTTTAAAAAAAACAAAAAAAGGAAGTTTTGCTACTAGTGCTTCAGTTTTAGAGGACCTAGCTTTTAAAGGTTATGAATTTCCAAAACTCATCTTGGAATGGAGGCAGATAAGTAAACTTAAAAATACTTACTCAGATGCATTGCCAGAACACATCAATAAAAATACTAAAAGAGTTCATACATCTTTTTTGTTAGCAGCTACTACAACAGGTAGACTTGCATCTAGTGATCCAAATTTACAAAATATTCCAATAAAATCAGATGATGGTAAAGATATAAGAAAAGCCTTTGTTTCTGAAAAAAATAATAAATTGATTTCAGCAGACTACAACCAAGTTGAAATGAGAATTTTGGCAGATTTAGCAGATGTAAAACAGTTGAAAAAGGCGTTTTTAAACAATGAAGACATTCATACTTTGACAGCTAGTCAGGTTTTTGGAAAAGAAATTAATAAAATTGATTCAGAAACAAGAAGAAAAGCAAAAGCAATCAACTTTGGGATTATTTATGGCATATCACAATATGGTCTAGCCAAACAAATCAATGTTTCAAACAATGAAGCAGAAGAATTTTTAAATTCTTATTTTAAAAAATTTCCAGAAATTAAAGATTACATGAAAACAACTGTAAATTTTTGTAGAAAAAGTGGCTATGTAAGTAATATATTTGGAAGAAAAACACATCTCACTGGAATTAACGATAAAAATTTTAATATAAGAAATTTTCAAGAGAGGGCAGCGATAAATGCTCCAATTCAAGGGTCGGCATCAGAGATAATGAGATTAGCAATGATTAGGATAAATAAAGAAATCTCCAATAATAAAAATAATAGTTTAAAAATGTTGTTGCAGATACACGATGAGTTAATTTTTGAGGAAAGCTCAAAAGAAACAAAAAAAAGTACTAAATTCATTAAGGATATGATGTTGAGTGTCAAAGATAGTGAGCTTCATTCATTTTCGATACCTCTTTTAGTCGATGTGAATATTGGAGAAAATTGGGGTGAACTTCATTGAAAACAAACAATTGCCCTAATATGAACAATTTAGTATTTTTATTTTAATTTATGTCACAAACAATTGCGTTAGTAGATGATGATAGAAATTTATTAACATCTGTCCAGATGGCTTTAGAAAAAGAGGGTTTTAAAGTTCAAACTTATATTGATGGTGAAAATGCTCTTGTTGGATTATCAAGAACACCACCTGATCTTGCTGTGATTGATATTAAAATGCCAAGAATGGATGGTGAAGAACTTTTAAGAAAACTTAGAAAAAAAACTTCCATGCCAGTAATTTTTTTAACTTCTAAAGATGAAGTAACAGATGAGGTTAGTGGTTTAAAACTCGGTGCAGATGACTTTGTTGGTAAAACTGGAGGATTTTCAACCAAAGTTTTAGTTGAAAGAATTAAAGTACAATTACGAAAAAAAGATAAGGACATCAATATAGAAGAAAATAAAAATGTAATTTCTCATGGTAAGTTAAAATTAGATCCTTCCCAACTTGAATGTGAGTGGGATGGTAAACAATTGCCTGATAAACTGACTACAACAGAATTTAAAATTGTTGAGGAATTAGCAAAAAGACCAGGAATGATTAAAGAGAGAGCTTTACTCATGGACGTAGCTTATCGAGAAGACACAGATATAGAAGATAGGACTATTGATAGTCATGTTAAAAGAATAAGAAAAAAATTTAAAAAGATAGATAGTGATTTTTCAGCAATTGAAACAAGATATGGAAGTGGATATAGATGGAATGTTAAATAATAATTATGGGAAAAATACTAAAAAATCTTTCTATATTACAGAAATTCCTTTTTATTAATCTAGTAGTCTTCATATTTATAGTAATAATCACTTTTTTTTACTTAGGTGCTATTCAAAAAAATTTGATTAATGAAAAACAAAAAAATCATACAGATATAATTACTCAAACAATATTAAATCTTGAGAAATCAAATATAAAATTAAATGAGTATGGAATAAGCGAATTTTTATTTTCCAAAAAATCCCGATTTCCTTATTTTGAAAAACTAGATAGAGTAATATTTTTTGATGAAAAATTAAATTGGATTGGAGATACAAGATCTATTCCATCATCATCATTACTAGTTGAAGAATTAACTGAACAATCAAGTGAGAATGATTTTAATAATCAAGAAAACAAAAATGAAACAATTTTCGATAAAGATCTTAATAAATATTATTTATCAGGATCTGAAAAATCTTTAACTAATTTAAAACAAATCCAAGAACAGTTTTTTGTTTTTAGTATTAAGAGTTTTAATTATTTGAATAATAATGGCTATATTCTTGTATCTGAAAATGCTGATAATATAATTGCACAAATTGAAGAGAGAGAGAACTTTATTATTAGAACAGCTCTTGTAGTACTTTTGGTTATCATTATTTTTTCATATGTCTTAAATAGATATTTTTTAAAACCTATTAAAAACTTAGTTACTTATACAAAAGTCATAAAAGACAAAAGTAACGAAAAAACAGATATAGAGAGGGTTAAGACAAGAAATGATGAATTGGGAATATTATCAAAATCTCTCGATGAAATGACTAGTGAATTAAATAAAAGAATTGCAACTGCTGAAAATTATTCAACAGACCTACTTCATGAAATCAGAAATCCTCTTGCCTCATTAAAAAGTGCATCTGAGATAATTTCAGAAACAGAAGATAAAACTAAAAGAGAAAAGTTAATTAATATTGTATCTCACGATGTCGAGAGAATAGAAAGACTAATCACTGATTATTCTCAAATGCTCAAAGATGAGGCAGTAATTTCTACAGAGACAATGCAAAAAATTGATATAAAGGATATTGCAAAATCTGTGGTTGATGATTTTAATAATATTTATAATTCAAAGAGAAAAATACAAATAAGATTAAAGTCAAATGGATCTGAGAATTATTTTATACTTGGTATCAACAATAGAATAGAACAAATTATTGCAAATTTGCTTGAAAATTCAATTTCTTTTAGCGACGAGAATCAGGAGATTATAGTAGAGGTCAGTAAAGATAAAGAAGGTAAGCCAAGACTTGTCGTAACTGACGAAGGGACTGGTTTTAGTGAGAAAGATACCAATAAAATTTTCAATAGATTTTACAGCAATAGACCTGAAAATTTTGGAGAACACTCTGGCTTGGGCCTAAATATAGTGAAAAACTTAGTTGAATTGCATAATGGACAAATTAAAGCTGAAAATAATAAAGATAAGGGTGCAAAAGTTGAAATTATTTTCCCGGCGACCCAATGAAAAGTTGATTAATATAAATAAAGTTGTTACAAGCCCTACCTTATGACAGATTATAAAGTAAAAGATATTAACGAAGCAGAATTTGGAAGAAAAGAAATCTCTCTAGCAGAGACTGAAATGCCAGGATTAATGGCAGTAAGAGCCGAATATAAAGGCAAAAATCCTCTGAAAGGTGCAAGAATTTTAGGTTGTCTTCATATGACAATTCAAACAGCAGTTTTGATTGAAACTTTAGTTGATTTAGGTGCAGAATGTAGATGGTCTTCATGCAATATATTTTCAACACAAGATCATGCAGCAGCAGCAATTGCAAAAGCTGGTATCCCAGTATTTGCTTGGAAGGGTGAAACCGAAGAAGAATACTGGTGGTGCGTTAAACAGACTATTGAGGGTAAAAAAGATTGGATCCCTAACATGATTTTAGATGATGGTGGAGATCTTACTGCTCTAATGCATAAAGATTATAAAGATTTATTAAAAGGCATAAAAGGTTTAAGTGAAGAAACAACAACAGGAGTTCTAGCACTTAAAAAAATGGAAGAACAAGGACAATTATTAGTCCCCGCAATTAATGTAAACGACTCTGTTACAAAATCAAAATTTGATAACTTATATGGATGTAGGGAAAGTCTAGTTGATGGAATTAAAAGAGCTACTGATGTAATGATGTCAGGAAAAGTTGCAATCGTTGCAGGGTTTGGTGATGTTGGAAAAGGTAGCGCAGCATCTTTAAGACAAAGTGGAGCAAGAGTTTTAGTAACTGAAACTGATCCTATTTGTGCATTGCAAGCTGCTATGGAAGGTTACGAAGTAGTTTTAATGGATGAAATGATTGGTCAAGCAGATATTGTTGTAACTGCAACTGGGAATAAGGATGTAGTAACAGCAGATCATATGAGAGCTATGAAAGATAGATCTATTCTATGTAACATTGGACACTTTGATAATGAAATTCAAGTAGAGGCTTTAAAAAATTATAAATGGGATGAAGTAAAACCCCAAGTTCACGAAATAACATTCCCAGATGATAAAAGATTAATTTTGTTAGCTGAAGGTAGACTTGTAAATTTAGGTTGTGGAACTGGTCACCCAAGTTTTGTTATGAGTGCATCATTTACTAACCAAGTTATTGCTCAAATTGAGCTTTGGAATAATTCAGATAATTATGAAAATAAAGTTTATGTGCTTCCTAAACACTTAGATGAAAAGGTAGCAAGGCTTCACTTAGATAAAGTTGGTGCAAAATTAACGCCACTATCTAAAGAGCAAGCTGACTATATAAGTGTAACACCAGAGGGACCATACAAGCCTCATGCTTATCGCTACTAGAAGTGGCAAAATAAATATTTCTAAAGAAAAAGATACTAAACTTATAGCTGAGCGTCTTTGTAAGCATATTAATTTAGGAGATTTCATACTTTTAACCGGTAATCTAGGTGTAGGAAAAACTACTTTCATAAAATATATTATAAATTCACTTCAAAGAATAAATAGACAGAAATTATCAGAAGTTCCTAGTCCTACTTTTAATATTACTAATGAGTATCAAATAAAAAAAATTTTAATAAAGCATTTCGATTTATACAGAATTAAAAATGAAAAAGAGCTTAATAACTTAGGTATCCAAGAAAATTTAAAAAAACAGATAACCCTAGTTGAATGGCCAGAAATTATAAAAAAAATAAAAATAAAAAATACTATTAGCTTAATCTTTAAATATAATGAAAGCTACACTGAGCGATATCTTACAATAATTTCAAAAAACAAAAAAATAATTAATGAATTTAAATAAATTAAAAAAACTAACTGGAGATGCATCATTTAGAAATTTTTATAGAGGAAAAAAAAATATTCTTGTTCATTGTGTAAAAAACAAAAAAAGTAATTTGTTAGAATACGATGCTATTAATAAAATATTAATTAAAAAAAATATTTTAGCCCCAAGATTAATATCCCAGAATTATAAAAATAATTATATTGAGATCGAAGATTTTGGTGATTTAACAGTTTTTAAAAAATTTCAAAAAAAATCAATAAATAAAAAAATTTACTATAAAAAAATTATAAATTTATTAATCAGCATCAAAAGTATAAAAACCAAATATCAAAAAACATTTTTGAAAACTAACTATAAAGTGCCAGACTATTCATTAAAAAAATTATTAGATGAGTCTAATTTATTTTTAGACTGGTATTTACCAAAATATGTTAAAAGAGGAAAAAGTAGAATTTTAAAAATTAAATTTAATAAGATATTTAAAAAATTACTAAACAATATCTATTATAAAAATAAAGTTTTTGTACATCGAGATTTTCATATATCTAATTTAATGATAACTAAAAAAGGTTTAGGGCTGATAGATAGTCAAGATGCTGTCTATGGTAATATTGCATATGATTTAGCTTCTCTTATCGATGATGTCAGGTTTAAAACAGACATTAAGACTAAAAAATATATTTTTGATGAATTCATAAAAAAAAATAAACAATTAAATCTTAAAAAGTTCAAAAATGATTTTGAGATCTTATCTGTCTTAAGGAATTTAAAAATAATTGGCATATTTACTAGATTATCTGAAAGAGATAAAAAAAATAAATATCTTAAACTTATACCTCATGCATGGGAGTTAATCGATTACAGAACTCTGAATAATCCAATATTCAAAGACTTAAATTACCTTTTAAGTAAAAACTTTGATAGAAAAATTAGAAAGTCTTATGAAAATTAAAACTGCCTTAATACTCTGCGCTGGGTTTGGAAAGAGAGTACAACCGATAACAGACAGTTTGCCTAAGCCATTAATAGTTTATAAAAATGAAACCTTATTAGAAAATACAATTAATTTTCTTATAAAAATAAAAATTGAAAAAATTAAAATTAATGTTTTTTATTTAAAAGAAAAGATCATAGATTTTATTGATAGTAAAAATTTCCCGTTAAATATTGAAATTGTAGATGATGGTGAAACCATCTTAGGAACAGGAGGTGGTACTCTAAATCTAATAAATAAATCTAATGAGGACGATGTTCTAGTAATCAATCCAGATACAATTTGGAATGATAGTTATATCAACTCAATTGATGCAATGGAAAAAATTTACTTTGAAAGAAAAATGAAAAACATTTTATTAATTGTAAATAACTCTACATGTTTTGATAAAAGATTTAATGGAGATTTTGAGATAAAAAATAATATCCTTCTAAAGGAAAAAATAAATAATTTTAAATATACTGGATGTCAAATATTTAATAAGGACTTAATATCTCATAAACAATTAAATTATTTTCCTATATCTGAAATATGGGATGCGCTCTTGAGAGAAAGCAAACTCTACGGTTATGAGCATAAAGGTGAATTCAAGCATTTAACTGATTTTGAAATATACGAAAAATTATTTATTTAGAAAACTAAAAGATCTTTTGCTCTATCTTTATCTAAATATCTTGCGTGTTTAATCTTTCCTTTTTCAGTTTCAATCAATAAAGGATTACCAGTTGGTATTTCTAAGCTCGAAATCTTTTTATTATCTAAATTAAATAAGTATTTGCATAATGATCTGATTGAATTTCCATGAGCTGATACAATAATGTTTTTATCTAATTTAGGTTCAATATTTTTTTTGTAAAAAGGTATTACTCTTTCATAAGTATTTTTTAAAGATTCTGTATCTGGAATTTTATCTTTCGGAACATTTTTATATATATCAATATTCAAAGGATGATATGGGCTTGTTTTTTTAAGCGGCTCTGGTGGGTGATCCCAAGATCTTCTAAAAGTATGAATTTTTTCTTCTCCATAAAGTTTTTTCATTTCGTCTTTATTTAAACCTGTTAAAGCACCATAGTGCCTCTCGTTTAATTCCCAAGCATTTACAACATCTTGATCTTTAATTCTCATTGTATTGAGTATTAAATTTAGTGTCTCAATCGATCTAGTCTGTAAAGATGTATAAAAATAAGATAATTCAAGGTTTAATTCCTTAATTAATTCTCCTGCCTTACAAGCTTCAAGTTTGCCCTTAGCAGCTAAACCCACATCAACCCAGCCAGTAAAACGATTTTCTAAGTTCCATTCGCTTTGTCCGTGTCTAACAAGTATTAAATTATTCATAAATATAACACAAATATAAATTAAATTAGATTGACATAAAGCTAAATCTTTTTAATTTGTTAAAATGAGCTCATTTGAAGATAGAAAAAAAAGTTTTGAAAAGAAATTTGCTCACGATCAAGAGCTACAATTCAAAGTTAGTGCTAGAAGAAATAAATATTTAGGAGAATGGGTATCTCAGATGCTAAATTTTAATCCAGATCAAGAAAAAGAATACATTCAATCAGTTATAAAAGCAGATTTTGCTGAAGCAGGTGATCAAGATGTTTTTAGAAAAATTAAAGAGGATTTAAAAGAAAAAAACGTTTCCGATGAAGATCTACGAAAAAAAATGGATGAATTAAATGAAAAAGCAAAAACTGATTTTAATTAGTTTTTTTTTCTTTTTATTTAATATCAATCACTTATTATCTTCAGAACAAAATCTTTTATTAATTTCAGGTAAACCAAAAATTACAGATGGTGATACGATTAAGATTAATAATAAAAAAATTCGCTTTGGTGGAATTGATGCTCCAGAAAGTTTTTTTTTTGGAAAAAAACAATCATGTGTTTTGAATAATGTTGAAATTCTATGTGGGAAGTTATCTAAAGATAAGCTTATTGAAAAAATCGGAAATCAAGTTGTTAATTGTAAAATAGAAAAAAATAAAGATCAATACAATAGGCTAATTGGTGAATGTTTTTTAAAAAATGAAAGCCTATCAGTTTTTATGGTCAAGAATGGCTATGCATTTGATTATCCCAAATACTCAAAAGGTAAATTTAGAAACCATCAGATTTTTGCGAAAAAATTTTCCTTGGGTTTATGGCAAATGCAATTTGAATATCCTTGGATATGGAGAAAAAAAAATAGATAATAATGAAAATGATTCGAAACAAAATTATATATTTATTTTTAATTCTTATTTTATTATCTAGTTGTTCTTCAATTCCTAAAAATACTGCAGACGGCTGTTCAATTTTTTCAGAAAGATATCTTTGGTACAAACATGCAAAAAAAACTGAACAAAAATGGGGAACACCTATTAATTTGCAACTTGCTATAATTAAAATGGAGTCTGATTTTGATTGGTTGGCAAAACCACCTAGAAAAAAACTATTTAAAGTTATTCCTTATAAAAGACCATCAAGTTCTTTTGGTTATTCTCAAGCAGTCAGAGGAACTTGGAAGCAATATAAAGAGGAAACAGGAAACAAGTATGCTACTAGGACAAGATTTAAAGATAGTGTAGATTTTATTGGTTGGTATACAAACAAAACAGAAAAGATCCTAAAAATCCCAAAAAATGATGCTTTTAAACAATATGTTGCGTATCATGAAGGCTGGGGAAATTACAAAAATTATAAAAAAAATCAAAAAATTATCCTTTTAGCAAAAAAAGTTGAAAATCAATCTAAGAAATACAAGATACAGCTTAATAATTGTCGAAAATCACTTACTACAAAAAAATATATAATATTTTAGTTTAATTGTTTCTTAAGTTCTATATCAACTGCATCAATTCTCTTCGTATTCTTGGCTAAAGCTAAATACATCGTCGGTGTCACATATAAAGTAAAGAAGGTAGAAATTATCATTCCACCAAGTATAGTTGCACCTACAGCAAGTCGCGAACCTTCTCCAGCGCCTGGACCAATATTTCCAATAACTAAAGGCAACATTGCAATCATTGTGCTTAGGGATGTCATTATAATTGGTCTAAATCTTAAACTACAGGCTTCTTTTATGGCTTTTTCAATTTCTTTACCCTTAGTTCTCAATTGATTTGCGTAATCAACTATAAGAATACTATTTTTTGTTGAAATACCAATGAGTATTACCAAGGCTATTTGTGAAAATATATTTATTGATGAATTTAAGAATAGTATAAAAATTAATCCTCCAAACACTGCAAGTGGAACAGTTAATATAATTATAAATGGGTGGATAAACGAATTAAAAGTAGCTGACATTACAAGATAAGCAGTCAACAATGCTAAAGCAAATATAATATAAAGTTCATTACTTGTTTCTTTTAATTCTTCCGATTTTCCTTTCCAGGTAATTTGTTTATCCGGAGCAACATTGTTCATCGTTTCCTCTAAATACTTAATCGCTTCAGCTAAAGTATAACCTTCACTTATATTAGCCGATATTGTTACAGCACGTTGTCTATTATATCTTGATAACTTACTAGCTGTGCCTTTTTCTTTAAACTCAACAAGATTAGAGAGTGAAACTAAATTACCAGTTTTTTCAGATCGAACAAATATTTTACTCAAACTTTCTTTATTTTTTCTATCTTCTAAATATTGTTGTAAAATGATTGGGTATTCTTTTCCAAGTTTATTAAATTTTGTAACCGTTTTACCTCCATACAAAGTTTCTAAAGTTTGACCAATTGCTTCAGTTGATATCCCTAGGTCTTTTGCTTTATTTTTATTAATTTTTATATTTACTTCAGGTTTATTTCTGGTGTAGTCAGACTCAAGTCTTGATAAATTTCTGTTCTTTCTTAACATTCTAATAACTTGAGACTGTATTTGTTCCAGCTCTTCATAAGTATTTCCATAAATAACCATTTGAACAGGCTTATTGTAACTAGAAACTCTTATGGACTGAGGAGAAATTGGAAAAGCTAGTGTTTGAGGTACTGTAACTATTTTTCCAATTGCTTGTCTCATTATTGTTTGAGAATTCTGTTTTCTATTTTTCCAATTGTCTAAAAGTGAGATTATTAAGAAGCTATTTTCAGAGCCAAAACCTGGAACTATCATTAAAAATCTATTGTATGGACTATTATCTCCATCAAGCAAAGGGATAAGTCTTTTTTCAACATCCTCCGCCCTTTTTTGAGTATATTGGAATGAACTTCCCTCATCAGTAAATCCTATAACTAAGTAAACTCCACGATCTTCTAATGGTAACAATTCTTTTTTTGTGTAGTTATACAAAGCCCCAGAGGCAACTATGATAAAAATTATGAACGTTATTATTGTTTTCTTCTTATTCATCCAAAAACCTAATGTCTCAGTGTAAAATTTTAAAAAGCCTTGAAAAAATTTATCAAATACTCTTGTTAAGAAATTAGACTTTTTCTTTTTATCAAGAAATTTACTACCTAGCATTGGTGAAAGAGTTAGAGCAACAAATGAAGACACTACTATTGCAAATGACAGTGCTATTGCAGTTTCTTTAAATAAAGTTCCAGCAATACCTTCAATGAAAATTAAAGGCAAAAATACTGCAACCAAAATAAGAGTTGTTGCAATAATTGCAAATGTAATTTGTTTTGAGCCTTTGTATGCTGCCACCAGCGGTGTCTCACCATTTTCAATTCTTCTATATATCGCATCGGTCATAATGACTGAGTCATCAGTAATAATTCCAATTGCTAATATAAAACTTAATAAGACAAATATATTAATAGATAAATCAAAAATATATAAACCTAGGAATGTAGCAATTAGACTTACAGGCAAAGCTATTGCAGGAACAATAACTGCTTTTAAATTTCCTAAAAATAAATAAATTATTATTACAACTAGTATAAAAGCTATAGCTAAAGTTTTATAAACTTCATTTATTGCTTCGCCAATATAAGTAGCTCTATTAAATGCTATTTCCAAATTTAAGTCGCCAGGTAAAGTTTTTCTAATTTCTTTGATCTTTTTTTCAACATCTTTTGATAATTCAACAGTTGAAGCCCCACTTCTTGCATAAATTCCTATACCCATGGTTTTTAAATTTAATGCTCCTTTACTTTGAGCTCTAAATAAAACTTTCTCTGTGACAGGGCCTAATTCTAAATTTGCGATATCAGATAATCTTACTATATTATCCTGAGCTTTCTTAATTGGGAGCCCCTTAAGTTTTTCTAAGTCATTGTATGATTTATCAATATTGATCGTTAAATCTATATTTTCAGCTTCAAGTGTACCTGCAGGTAATCGAATATTTTCATTTCTTAATGATCTTTCTACTTCTTGAATAGTTAAATTATTTGCAGCTAATTTTATTGGATCTATCCATACTCTTATACTCTGTTCCCTAAGGCCACCTGTTCTTATTCGGCCAACATTTTTAATGCTAGAAAACTGATCAACTAAATATCGCTCTGCATAATCTCCAAGCTCAAGATCGCTCCAAGTTTCTGAGGATAAAGCAAGCCACATTGTAGTTGTAAAACCCGCAGATTGTTTAAGTATTCTAGGAGCCTCAGACTCAGCTGGCAATCTCCCGACAATTCTTGCAACTCTCTCCCTTACGTCGTTTGCGGCATTATCAAGGTCAATATCAGTATCAAATTCGATATTTATAGTACTTTTCCCATTTTCTGATTTAGCGTCTATATTTTTTATTCCCTCTGCACCACCTATAACTTCCTCTATTACTTGTGTTACCTCTTCATCAACAATAGGAGCTGACGCTGAAGCATATTCCACTTGAACTTGAACCACAGGAGGTTGAAGACCAGAGGGGAGTTCTCTTACAGGCAACTTTGAAAAAACAAAAGTTCCAAAGACTACCAATATTAAAGATAGCACCCATGACAATGCAGGTCTTCTAATACTAACATCAGTTAAATACATTTAATTATTTACTTTTATTTTCTTTTTTTCCCCAACTAGATTTACTTTTTTTTTCACCATCTTTAATAGGTTTGATTTTTCCATTGGGTCTTACTTTTTTTAATCCTTCAGCAACAACTATATCACCTTCATTTAAACCTGACTCTACTTCAAGGTAACCTTTGTTTCTGTTACCAACTTTAACTTCAACTCTGTTAGTTACATTCTCTTTATCTACTTTATAAATATAAACTTTGTTACCTTCTAAGATAACACTTGTATCTGGTATTCCTAACGAAACTCTCTCATTATATTTTATTGTGACTTCCATTAAAGCACCAGGCAAAATCTCAGAATTTGAATTTTGCATTTTAACTCTAAGTCTCAAAGATCTATTGCTAACATCAATTTTGCTAGCTAAAGAGTCTACTATTCCGTTATAAGTTTTATCCTTGTTACCAGAAAATTTTACATCAACACCAAGTCCTTTCTTTACGAATGGCGCGAATATCTCTGGAACATCAACATCAATAAATAAAGATGATGCGTCCTCGATATCAATTACAACAGAGCTTTCGGAAACATTAATATCATCAGAAAAGTTTCTTTTACCAATTACTCCATCGAAAGGTGCTACTATAGTTCTATTTTTTAATTTTGCGATTACATCACCAGACTTAACCTTGGTATTATATTTGATTTCTTCTAGAATTTCGTATTTTTCAATATTGTATGACTGTGTTTTAATTGGAACGGCTGTTCCAAAGGTTTCAATGATATTTTGAAATTTTATTTGCTCAACTGTTTTAACTATAATACCTGGTGGTGGTCTTTTGCTAAATTTTTTTTTAAAATGGTTTCCAATCATTGTCCGAGCAATGATTACACCTGCAATAATTAGAAAAAAAATTACTATTATTGACGTTATTTTAGTAGATCTTTTCATTTTTATATTCTTCCATATTCAGCCCATGAACCGTCATAAACTGTAGGAGAATATGTATTATTTACTAGGGAATATGCAAGACCTAAAACACATGCTGTTATACCAGATCCACATGAAAAAACTCTCTTATCGTCATTTAAATCAATAATTTTGCCGAATTTTTTCGAGATCTCACCTACACTTTTAAAAGTGTTGTCTGAGCTATTTATAATTTCTTTAAATGGAAGACACACAGAGTTTGGAATAGATCCACTTCTCACATTTTTTCTAGGATCTGGAACACTTCCATCAAATCTTTCCTTACTTCTAGCATCGATTATTGTAAAATTTTTTTGTTTAATGTTTTCATTTATTTCAAGAATACTTTTTACCAGATTTTTATTTTCTGTTGCTCTGTAGGTTGAGTTGTTTAAAATTGTCTTTTCATTTGTTGTCTTCCTTTTTTCGATTAACCACTTTTTTAAACCACCATCTAAAACACTTACTAGGTTTTTATCATGACCAAAATAAATAAAATTGTACCAACCCCTACATGAACTTAGAACATCAGAGTTGTCATAAATTACAATTCTATCGGTATTTGATATGCCCATTGAAGATATTATCTCTTCCCATTTCTCTTTTGCAGGTAGCATGTGAGGTAAATCTGTATCTTGATCTGAATTCTTGTCTAAGTCAAAAAAAATTGCACCAGGGATATGATTTTTAGAGTACTCCTCTTTAGGGTTTCTATCAATTCCTGGCATATGCCATGAGCAGTCTATTATTTTGACGTCACTTAAATTATTTTCTAACCAATCTGATGTAACAAGTGACATTCTATCTTTTTTCTAGATACTTCTGATGATATTCTTCAGCAGTGCAGTAATTTTTTAACTCAGATAGCTTAGTTACAACATTTCCAGATAACTTTAAATTTTCTTCGTCTATAACTTTTTGAGCAATATTTTTTTGTTCTTCATTAAGGTAGAAGATCTCGCTTCTGTATTGTGTTCCAAAATCAGGACCTTGAGAGTTTAGTGTAGTTGGATCATGAAATTCAAAAAATCTCTTAATTATTTGCTCGTATGTAATAACTTTAGGATCAAATTCTAATTTAACAGCTTCCGCATGATTAGTTGTTCCTGTACAAACTTCTCTATAGTTTGTATTAGGACTGTTTCCTCCGCAATATCCAACCTCTGTTCTGTAGATGCCATCTAATTGTCCATATTTTTTTTCTGGACCCCAGAAACATCCCAAAGCTAAAACTGCTATTTCCATAGATAAATGTTATAATAATAATATAATCTAAACCATGTTATCTAGAAATCAATTAGGCTTTTTGTACATGTTTCTGTCTGTGTGTGCATTTTCAATGATGGATGTACTTGTTAAGTGGTCTGAGAATTATCCTGTTGGTGAAGTTCTTTTTTTTAGGGGAATTTGTGGACTAATACCTATATTTTTTTTAATACCAAAAAAAAACTACACAAATTTTTATAAAACAGATCGACCAAAATTACATTTCTTTAGATGCGCTGCAGGATTAATGGCAATAGTATCAGTATTTATTGCACTAAGAAATTTACCTTTGGCAACGGTTGTGGGTATCTCATTTGCTGCACCAATTTTTGCAACAATTTTATCAATTTATTTTTTGTCAGAAAAAATTGGTAAATATCGTTGGTTAGCAGTTTTGATTGGTTTTATAGGTGTAATAATTATTACACAACCAGGTATTTCGAATTTAAATTTTTATTATATTTACCCAATAATTTTTTGTTTAGGAATGTCATATGTTGCAATTGCTATCAGACAGCTATCTACATCCGAACCAGTTTGGCTTATTTCTTTTTATTTTTCAGTAGCGATATCTATTTTAGGTTTGTTTACAATTCCATTTGGATGGGTAATGCCTACATTAATAGATTTTATTTTTTTGTGTATGATTGGTTTGCTTGGAGGTATTGCTAATTTACTACTTGGACAATCTTATAAACTTTCAGAAGTTTCTTTAGTTACTCCACTTAAGTATTTAAGCTTAGTATTTGCAATTGTATTTGGTTATTTTATTTGGAATGAAATACCATCTTATAAAACTTTATTGGGTTCATTACTTGTAGTGTTATCTTCATTAATTATATTTAGAAGAGAAATCTATTTGAAAAAACCAAACTTAATTTTTAAAAATGAGTAAACCCCCGATTTATTGGTCAAATGCAGTAAGGTATCTTTCTAAGGATAAGATAATGAAAAAACTTATTTCTAAATACAAAGATAAAACCTTAACAACAAGAAAAAATATTTTTTTAACTCTATGTAAAAGTATAATAGGCCAACAGATAAGTGTCGCTGCAGCAAATTCTGTATTTTTAAAGTTTAAAAAAGAATGTAGAGGAAAGATAAATCCAAAAGTAGTTAATGCTATTACCTCGGCTCGGTTGAAAAAATGTGGTTTAAGCAGACAAAAAGTCAGAGGAATTAAAGAGTTGGCAAAAAAATTTGTAAATAAAACATTTAATCCAAGAGTTATAAAAAAAATGGGAGACGAGGAGGCAATTCTTTATTTATCTAAGTTAAGACAAATAGGCAGATGGTCTGCAGAGATGATATTACTATTTACTTACAATAGATCTAACATATGGCCCGTTCAAGATATTGGTTTACTTAGAGCTATTTCAAACAATTATAGGAAAAGCTATTTACCACCGATGAGCTATGTAAATCGACTGAAAAAGAGATTTTCTCCATATTGTTCCGTAGCTACTTGGTATTTATGGCGTTCCATAGACGATGAGCCTATTCAATATTAAGTGCCTTCAACTATCTGATGATGTCTTACTGCATGGCCTTTAATAACGTCTATTGCTTCCTGGTATTCAGGGGAATCATAAAATTTTATTGCTGTGTTGTAATCTGAAAATTCAACTACAGTTGTTCTAGGAGAGTTTATTCCCTCATTTGTTCTATTTTTTCCACCTCTAATTATAAAAATCCCTGAGTATTTATCTGCAGCAATCTTGGCTTTTAGTGCATATTCCTTTAATTTTTCCTCACTATTAATTTTTTCCCACACACAAACTACGTAACCTTTCATAATTCTCCTTTGCACCCATTGTATATTGTAATTTTTATTTATCAAATTTATTGATTTTCTACTCCTTCAACAATAAACATAATTCTCTTAGTTGTATCCTCTGCATGAGTCCAAGCAGATTTATATTCAGTTGACTCATGGCATGAAATAGCATCATTGTAAGTTGGAAACTCCCATATTACAGTACGCACAACGTTTGGCCCGCTAAATGACTTTAATTTTCCACCTCTAACTACTGGTTTTCCCCCATAACTTTTTATTATAGGAACAGCCTTTTCTCCATATTTTTTTAAGTTATCCTGGCTTGAGATTTCTAAGTATAGACTTATCCAATAAGTTTTCATATTTATCCTTTTTTAACATTTTTATTTATGATACCAAATTTTTATGGCTGATAAATTAATAATTTCTTATGAAGAATATAAAAAGGTTGTAGAAAAACTTGCCTTAGAAATTGAAAAAAAATATAAGCCAACAGTATTAGTTGGTATCATGAGAGGTGCAGCTCCAATTATAGATATTTTATCTAGAATTTTTAAATTACCTACCGCTTATGTTGTAATTCAAAGTTACTCCGGTGATACGGTTCAAGATAAACAAGGGGAGCTAATATTTGCAAGAGATATTAGTGCAATTGCAACTAACGAAGATTTTAAAAAAGTACTGTTAGTAGATGATCTATCAGACACCGGACTTACCTTAAATAAAAGTATAGAGTGGCTTAAAGAATATAAACCTGTTAAGGACCACATAAGTGAAATTAAAACAGCGTGTCTTTGGAAAAAAAAATCTTCCACTTTTACACCTGATTTCTGTCCAATTTTATTAGATAATGATCCATGGATTGTTCAACCATCAGAGTACTATGATGAAATCGATATAGATGGATTGAAAAAAAAGTATTCTAAATAAAAAAAGGCCAGACTAAGCTGGCCTTAAATTTTAATTATTTTAATAAAGTTTTATTGAGGAATATCTCCTTCTACTCCTTTAACATACACATTCATTCCTGCTAACATTCCATCGTCTGCTACTGAACCCTCAGCAACAAGAATGTTTCCTTTTTGATCATAAATTGGACCAGTAAAAGAGTGAGCTTTTCCAGAGGCAAGGTCTTTTTGAAGTTGTTCAACTTCTTTGATTAAATCACTTCCCATTGCAGAATTATATGGTGCCATTGCTACCATTCCTTCTTTTAATCCATGCCAAGTATCTTGTTGTTTCCAAGTACCATCTCTTGCTGCAATTGATCTTTCTACATAATAAGGTGCCCAATCATCAATAATTGACGTTAATATAGATTTTGGAGCAAATCTTTGCATGTCACTTGCTTGACCAAAAGACCAAACTCCCGCTTTCTCTGCAACTTGTACCGGAGCAGTACTATCTGTATGTTGCATAATTATATCTGCACCTTGATCAATCAAAGCTTGAGCTGCTTCAGACTCTTTTCCTGGATCATACCAAGTAAAAACCCAAACAATTTTTGTTTTAATATCAGGATTTACTTTTTGAGCGGCTAATGTCATTGCATTAATTCCTCTTATAACCTCAGGAATTGGAAAAGAAGCAATGTATCCAATAGTATTTGTCTTTGTCATCTTTCCAGCCATATGTCCTAATAAAGTTCTACCTTCATAAAATCTTGCAGAATATGTTGAGACATTTGAATGCTCTCTTTTGTAACCAGTTGCATGTTCAAATTTTACATTTGGAAAATCTTTCGCAACCTTGTTTGTTGGATCCATATATCCAAAACTAGTCGTAAAGATTAGGTCGTGACCAGATTGAGCTAATTGTCTTATAACTCTTTCTGCATCAGCACCTTCAGGTACACTTTCTACATAAGTAGTTTTTATTCCTAAAGCCTCCACTGCATTTCTTCCTTCATGGTGTTGGTATGTCCATCCATGGTCTCCAGTTGGACCAACATAAACAAAACCAACTTTAAATTCTGCATTTGCATTTAAGCTAAAGCCAAGCAAAAATAATACAGAAATTAAACTTCTTAAAAATAGTTTATACATTTGATTTCCCCTTTAAATTTAATTTTGTGATACTACAAACTAGACAATATTCTAATAAAAAAAAATATTTATTTTGGAATAGCTAACATCACTTTTCCTTATAGAAGATTTGTCCTAGCGAAGTTGGTGTGTTCAGTTTTATTTTTCTACTATCACGAGAAATTACAACTAAAACTATTATTGTCATGATGTAAGGTAATGCACTTAATAATTGAACTGGAATTCTTAAGCCCACTGCCTGCATATGCAATTGTAAAATTGTAATTCCACCAAATATTAATGCACCTATAAGAACTTTAATTGGACTCCATGTTGCAAAAACTACTAAAGCTAGTGCGATCCATCCTCTGCCACCTGTCATATTCTCAATCCATTGAGGAGTGTATATTAATGACAAATATGCGCCTGCCAGCCCACACATTGCACCTCCATAAAGAATGCAACTATATCTTACTAAAGTAACATTAATACCTTGATTAGAGGCGGAAGTTGGAGAATCTCCAACAGCCCTGATAATCAAACCAGTTTTAGTCTTCTTTAAAAAATAATTTGTCAAAAAAGGTAATCCAAATGCAAAATATAATATAATTGAGTGACCAAAGAATACTGGACCCAAAAACGGAATACTTTCTTTTAAATTAACGAATAATAATGGAAATTCCTTTCCTGGAATGCCGACAAAATTCTTACCTATCATTGCTGACATTCCAATACCAAAGATAGTTAGTGCAAGACCTGTTGCTACGTGATTTGTAAGGAGTGATTGGGTAAGCAATCCAAAAATAAGAGATATAATTAAACCTGACAGCATAGAGCCTACTACTGCAAAAAATAAATTATCAGTCACTACCATTAAAGCAAATCCAGAGATTGCTCCAATTATCATCATTCCTTCTACCCCAAGATTTAAAACACCAGATCTTTCAGTTATTAATTCCCCAGATGCGGCAAGTATCAAAGGAACTGATGATGCCATGATGGCACCAATTAAAATACCTATAAAATTTAAATCAAAGCTCATTTTTTTTTAAACCTAAAAATTTTATTTTAAAAAATAATAAATAATCAGACCCAAGAAGAAAAAATAAAATCATTCCTTGAAAAACTTGACCCGTATATTTTGGTACTTGCAAAAATATCTGAGCTGTTTCAGCTCCTAAATAAGTTAGAGCAACAATTAGAGATGCAAAAATAATTCCAACTGGATTTAGTCTTCCTAAAAAAGCAACAATTATTGCTGTGAAGCCATAATCAGGAGAAATATTTCGATGTAATTGTCCTATTGGCCCTGTTATCTCTCCTACACCTGCAAGACCGGCACATGCTCCACTAATCATAAAAACAATAATAATCATTGTCTTACCTTTGAACCCTGCATATTTTGCAGTTTTTAAACTTAAGCCTGAAACTTTTATTTGAAAACCTAAATAAGTTTTGTACAAAATAAGCCAACTTAAGAATACAGTGATGAGAGTAATAAATATTCCAGCATGAATTCTTAAACCATCAAATAAAATTGGCATTCTTGCAGACTCACTAAATTGTCTTGTTTCAGGAAAATTAAAACCTTCTGGATTGCTCCAAGGACCAACCACTAAATAATCTAATAATAATTTTGCAACATAAACCAGCATTAAGCTGACCAAAATTTCATTAGTGTTAAAATAGGTTTTTAAAATCGCTGGTATCATTGCAAATAACATCCCACCAATTGCTCCAGATAAAATAATTATTGGTAAAACATAAAATCCATCATGATTATAAAATAACAAAGCAACTCCGCCGCCGACTATTCCACCAAAAATAAGCTGACCTTCTGCACCAATATTCCAATTATTACTTTTAAAACAAAAAGATAAACCTATCGCTATTAAACAAAGCGGTGTAGCTTTTACCAAAAGTTCACTTAATCCGTATAAATCTGAAATGGGGGTAATAAAAAAAAATTTTAAAGCCTCAATAGGATTAAACCCCAAAATATAAAAAATAATCCCACCACCAATTAATGTTAGAAAAATTGCTAAAATTGGTGTTAAAAAGTAAATTGATCGAGATACATCGTTACGCTTTTCAATTTTAATCAATTGAACCTCCTCCCATCAAAATTCCTAATTTTTCTGCAGTAACAGTATCTGCATTCATTATTTTAGATAGTTTACCTTTATAAATTACACAAATACGGTCACTTAATTTTAATAGTTCATCGTTATCAGTAGAAATTAATATTGATGATTTTCCTTGTTCATTAATTTGAATTAATGTTTCATGAATGTAGTTGATCGCACCAACATCAAGACCCCATGTTGGGTTAAAACATACCAATAATTCAGGTGAAGTAATTAATTCTCTTCCAATAATCAATTTTTGAAGATTTCCGCCAGATAAAAATTGACTTTTTAATTCAACATTGTCTGTATTGACAGAGAAATTAGAAAGTATCTTCTTAGAGTGTTCTTTTATTTTCTTTTCATTCACTAAACCTTTTTCAAAAAAGTTTGATGACTTAAAATTGTTTAATGCAACATTTTCATATATCTTTAACTCAGGGACTGCAGCTTGAGAGATACGATCTTCAGGTGAAAAAGCCATAAGATATTCTCTTCTTTCTCTAGGATTCAACTTGCCAATTTCTTTATTTCTAAACATTATAGAAGTACCTTCGGTGATTATTTCTCCACTCAGTATTTGAAATAATTCATTTTGTCCATTTCCTGAAATTCCAGCTATACCTAAACACTCTCCTTGTTTTAAAGAAAGGGTTAAATTATTTAAGTTTGTTTCATATGGGTCGTCACTTTTAAAATTTAAATTTGAGATTTTTAAAATTTCCTCGTTATTTTTAAAATTATTAATTTTTTTTTTAATAGTATTTAAATTTTCACCTACCATTTTATTAGCTAAACTCTCAATTTTTTCATCAATCGTATTACTAACCGAAACTACTTTGCCTTTTCTCATTACAGCTACTTCATCACAAAGTGACAAAACTTCTTTTAATTTGTGAGTAATATAAATAATTAAAATTCCTTCTTTAGAAAATTGTTTTAAAGAAATAAATAAATCGTCGGTTTCTTGTTCAGTTAAAACTGATGTAGGTTCATCCATAATCAATATTTTTGGATTTCTTATTAAACACCTTATAATTTCTACTTTTTGTTTTTGACCTGCTGATAAATTTAGAACAGGAATATCTAGATCAATTTGAAAATTGTACTTTTTTAATATATCGTTCACTAAAACTCTTAGATCTTCATCTTTTTTGTCACTATCGATACTTAAATTTTCAAATACTGATAAAGTCTCAAAGAGGTTGAAATGTTGAAAAACCATTCCAATATTATTTTTTTTGGCATCTAGAGGAGAGTTAAGTTTAATACTTTCGTCATTTAAAAAAACTTCGCCCTCGTCAGGTTTTACTACTCCAGACAAGATTTTAACTAGTGTAGACTTGCCAGCACCATTTTCTCCCAATAATGCATATATTTTCCCACTTCTAAATTCTAATGATACTTTATCGTTTGCCATACATCCTGGATAAATTTTTGAAATTTCTGATACTTTAAGTTTTGTGTTCATTAGAATCGGTTTGATAGTAATAAAAATAAAGAATTAAGTAATATAAATACATTATATTTATCTAATTTTGATGGAAAACTTATTTTTTTTTCAACTTTTAAGTTAATCTTTTGTCACATTTCAGTATTATAAATAAATTATGAAAATTAGATTCGCTATTACATTAATATCAATACTTTTTTTAACTGCAGGCTGTAAAACTATTCAAAATAAAACTGACGAGGTTGTTGAAAATGAAAATAAAAAATATGGTTTATTTGTTGGTGGAGATGTCAATAAAATGAAGTTAGAATTAGGGGCTCCTAACGAAGATATGGTCAATGATATTGGCAATGAAGTTTTAATTTATAAAACAAAAAAATACGGTGTACCTTGTGAACGAAGATTTGAAGTCAACGCTAGCGGAACAATTATATCTTTTAGTTCTAGTGGATGTTTTTAAACTTGTGGGGCGAACCCCACAAGCAAGGTTAAAATTTATTACTTAATATCAATAAGTCTTTTTTTCTTGTGATCTGGTAAAATTCTTTCACAAGCAATTGTCAAAAGACCATCCTTAAGTTCAGCTCCATTTACTTTTACATCATCTGCAATAGTAAAAGATCTTGCGAATTGTCTTTGTGATATTCCTTTGTGAATTATTTCACCGTCTACATTTTGATCTTCAGACTTATTAAGCTGTTTAGTTCTAACAGTTAATATATTATCTTCGAACTCAACCTCGACATCTTTTTTACTAAAACCAGCTAAAGCAACTTCTATTGAATAGTTGTCTTTACCAGTTTTTCTTATGTTATATGGTGGATAATTTGATTGCATTGTCATGCCACCATTACCAAGCATACTTTCGAATTGGTCAAACATATCGTCGAAACCAATAGAAAACGGTCTTAGTGAGTTAAAGATAGATAGATCCTTACTTGTCATATTTACTCCTTTTGTTTAAGCAAGTTAATTTATGTAAGCCCCATGAGGCGACTTACCAATCATATATGGTAATTTAATATAAAATTTCAATACAAGATTATTTAAATTTTTTCTGTTATTTTTAAAGCAAAAGCATAATCAAGAGCTATTTCTTCAATTGCACCATCTCTGCCAGATTTTCCTCCATGACCAGCGTTCATCTCAGTTTTTAATAATAGTAAATTATTATCTGTTTTATAGTCTCTTAGTTTTGCAGTAAATTTTGCTGGTTCATCAAACAGAACTCTATTGTCACTAAGACTAGTAGTGATTAAAATATTTGGATAATCCATTTTTTTAATATTGTTGTAAGGAGCGTATGAGTAAATATAGTCAAAATGATCCTTGTTATCTTTAGCATTTCCAAATTCATCAAATTCTCCAATGGTTAACGGTAAAGAATGGTCAAGATTAGTAGTTAAGGAGTCTACAAACGGCACAGCCATTATTAAGCCCAAAAATAGCTCAGGCGCTGCATTTACAACTGCCCCCATCAACAACCCTCCTGCTGAACCGCCCATACCTATAATTTTTCCTTTAGAAGTATATTTTTTTTCAATCAAGAATTTCCCAACAGCAATATAATCTTCAAAGGTATTTTTTTTGTTTAAAAGTTTTCCTTCCTTCCACCATTTCATTCCTCTTTCCATTCCTCCCCTTATATGTGCTGTTACCCAAATTATATTTCTATTAATGAGGCTTAGTCGTGTAGATGAAAAACCAGGAGACATCGAATTTCCATAAGAACCATAGCCATATAGTAGAAGGTTTGATGATCCATCCAGAATTGTATCCTTATGTCTTGTTATAGTTATTGGTATCATTCTTCCATCATGAGATGGACATTCAATACGTTCAACCACATAATCATTTGAATTATGTCCAGAAGGAATTTCTTGTTCCTTAACAAGTTTTTTTTCTTTTGATTTTAAATTATATAAATAAGTCCTTCCTGGTGTTTTAGGTGAAGAATATGATAAATATACATTGTCTGTATTTTTATCTTTTTGGGTCAATGATATACTTGGCACGATTACTTTCTCTTCACTAAAAATTATCTCTTCTTCTTTGTTTGTCTTCGGGTCACGTAAAATTATTTTTCCAAGTGCATTAGATGTTTCAGATCTAATTACCCAATTACTTAAAAATACTAAACCTCCTATCAATACTTCATCTTTTGCAGCAACAAATGCCTCCCATTTTTGTTTAACTAAATCAGTACACCTATCAATTTTAAAATCCTCAGCATTTTCATTTGTATGTTTATAAAAATAGTTATCCCAAGAGTTTACTGAGTAAATTATACCTCTTTTTCTCTTTTGGATTAATTTAGGATTTGGATTATTTTCATCAACTCTAAAGTAATATTGTTCCGAGGTGTTATGATCGGAACTTGTAATCATAAAATATTTTTCATCTGAACTTAAGCCAATACCAACAGTAAATGCCTCACTTTTTTCTTCAAAGATCAGTAAATCATCTTTTGTTGCTGTTCCAATTTTATGTCTATAAATAGTTCTAGGCCTGTGATGTTCGTCTAATTTAGAATAAAATATATATTTATCATCTAAACTAAATTCGATGCTACCACTCGTCTCTTCAATTTTTTCAGTGACTAAATTTCCAGATTTTATGTTTCTTATATAAATTGTATAATACTCAGATCCTTTCAAATCTAAAGAATATCCTAGAAACTCATCGTTAAAGCTTACCTCTAAGTCTCCTAAACCAAAATATTCTGTTTTAATTTTATCCTTCTCTTTATCGCCATTCCATATTTCCTCAACTTTTTCCTCACCAATTTTTTTTCTTAATTTAATGGAATAATTTCCTTTTGCAGTAGTTTTAGTCCAATACTCATAATTTTTATCTTTGTAAGGAAGTGACTCATCATCCAGTTTGATTCTTGCTTTAATTTCATCAAAAAGTTTTTTTTGAATATGTTTAGTATCTTTCATTTGATCGGAAAAAAACTCATTCTCATCTTCCAAATATTTTCTTACTTCAGGCAAAAGTTTGGAGCTATCCCTTAAAACCTCTAGAATATTCGGTTGATGGATCCAGCTATAATCATCCGTCCACGTCTGATTGTGACAAGATTTTATTTCAGGTTTCTTTTCAAGCTGTGGTAATTTCATTTTGAAATGAATTAATATATGAATATTTTTTTTATAACACTGATTATTTTTGTCATTGTATATGTTCTTCTGACTTGGTTTGCTAGGACCTCAGCCAAAAAAATTTCAAAATTTATAAGAATTTTAATTATTTTTTCTGCAATAGTATTGGCTTTTATAATGGCCTATGCTGGAAGATATATATTTTCATTACCTTTCGTACTTGCAATCTTACCACTGATAAAAACTAAAGCTGGGATATCTTTATTTCAACTTCTTAGATTATGGGGTCTTTTTAGAGTTTTAAGAAATTCGGGAAGATTTAATTTTAATAATTTTAATCAATCTGTAAATAAACAAAGCTTATCCCTAGATGAGGCTTATAAGATACTAAATTTAAAATCTGACATTAAATATACTAAAACCCAAGTGATGCAGTCATATAAATCTATCATGAAAAAAATTCATCCAGACGTAAGCCCAGAGCTTACTAGGCTAGCCTCAATAGTGAATGAAGCGAAAGAAATTGTGATAAAAAATATTAGCTAATAATTAAATTAAATTTTTTATAAATTTTCTCTGGGTTAATTTTCTCTTTCCCGTTTGAATTATGAGAAACATTCTCCATTCCATCAGGAATTATTGGATACATATTTGGACTGTAACTACCATACAGTAAAGGGGTATCAGACATCAAAACTATTGTAGGAACATTTAAAGCAGCAGAGAGGTGACTAAAACTTGAATCGTTACAAATTGAAATTTTACAATTTTTTATGATTGGTAATATTTCTGAAATTGAATTATTATCTAGAGATACACAAATTTCTCTATAAGATGATAATATATTATTAAGTATTAGCTGCTCTTCTTTATTTTTACCTGTTGCCAAATAAAACATACAGTCGTGATTTTTAATAGCAAGACCTATAAATTCTTTAAATTTTTCAGCCGGCATTCTTTTTGTGGGACCAGAACCTCCAATTCCTAATAAAATATTAATTTTATTTTTTTTAATAGAATATTTATGTGCAGCTAATTTAATTGAACTCTCATTAACCTTAATTTGAGGATTGCTTTCTATATTTAAATCTATTTTATTTAATAAATTTTGTGCAGCCTCAATAACATGTTGTCCTTTTTTATCAAACAGTGGATATTGGTATATATTTTTTATGCCTGCAATTTTACAAATTAGTCTATATCTTATGGATGAATTAAAAATAAAAACTTTATCGAATGAATTATTTTTGAGCTCATTTTTTAAATTAAAAAAGCCTGATAAACCATTGTGCAAATCATTTTTTTTGTTTCTTTTTAAATAGATTATTTTTTTAATAAAATTTAAATTATTTGTATATTCTCTAGCTTTTGTACTTTCTTTTATTAAAAGTGTTACGGATGTATTATATTTTTTTGCGATTGCCTCAATAAAAGGTAAAAAAATTACCATGTCCCCAATACCCATCCGGTTTTGTATAACAAGTATATTCATATGTTTTTATAACCTTTACTAATTTGAAATTTTATATAAATTTTAACAATGGAACAAATTAAAGGAGTATATGCTGCAGGATTATCAGTATTAGATAAAAATCTTGCATTAGATGTTAAAAATACCATTAAACACGCAGAAAACGTTATTGATTTAGGTTGCCATGGAGTCGTTTTCTTTGGAAGTACCGGTCAGTCTCAACTGATATCCTTAAGTGAAAAAATTCAATTAATAAATGAGTTACCTAAAAGCAAGTACAAAAATAAATTTATAATTGGAACTGGTTTGAATTCTTTAATTGATTCGATCAATTTAATGAAAATTTCAAAATCAATGGGTTTTAGTAATTTTTTAATTATGCCTCCTGCTTATTACAAATATGGTGATGAAGAGGTAATAAATTTCTATTCTAAAATAATAAATGAAATAAATGATTGTAAAATCATTTTATATAATTTTGAAAAGCTTTGCGGATATAAGTTCAGTGTTCAATGTGTTGAAAATTTAGTTAAAAAATTTCCTAACCAAATTGTTGGTGTGAAAGATAGTAGTTACAATTTATTTGAAACTTTAAAAATAAAAAATTTTTCAATATTTCCAGGTTCCGAGGCAAAATTATTAAAAGGATTAGAGCTTGGATGCGACGGGATAATTACAGCAACTACAAATGTTACGGGTCACTTAGCTAGAGAAATTTATGATAATTTTAACAATAATTTATCATTAGAAACAAATCAAAATTTGTGTGATGTAAGAATGTCATTTGATAAATATAACTTAATTTCAGGACTACATACTCTAATGGCACAAAAAAATTCAGTTTATAAAAACCTTTTGCCTCCATTAAAATTATTGGATGAAGCAGAGAAAAATAATCTTCTAGCGAATTTAAAGAAACTTAATTTTAATATGGAGATATTAAAAGCAGCATAAAATGAAGTTAGTAAGTTTTTTAAATAATTTATTTAAATACGATGGTTTCGAACTTATTGACTCAAATTCAAAAAAATATGTAATTGGAAAACCTATAAAGGAAACACCAATAGTACTTAAATTACTTGATCAAAAACTAATGCAAAAATTACTTTTATATCCTGACTTATATTTTGGTGAAGCTTATATGGATGGATCTCTAGTTATTCAGAACGGAACGATTTCAGAATTTTTAGATTTAGCATTTAAAAATATTGGTAGAGGAAATATAAATTCTTATGGAGCGGTAATAAAAAAATTGAGAGGTACTTATAGATATCTTACAAGCTTTAACAAAATAGCAAAATCTAAAGAAAATGTAGCTCATCATTATGATATATCTGAAAAACTTTATGATTTATTTTTAGATGAGAATAGACAATATTCGTGTGCGTATTTTAAAAATGATAATGATACTTTAGAACAAGCTCAAAATAATAAAATTCATCACATAATCAAAAAATTAAATATCCAGTCAGATCAGAAGGTTTTAGATATTGGTTCGGGATGGGGAACTTTAGCTTTAGCAATAGCAAAGGAAACGAAAGCTAGCGTTACAGGCATAACATTGTCAAAAAATCAATTTGAATATAGCAAGAATAAAGCAAAAGAAATGAACCTATCTAACCAAGTTGAGTTTAAACTTATTGACTACCGACAACTAAACGAAAAATTTGACAGAGTTGTAAGTGTTGGAATGTTTGAGCATGTAGGAAGAAAATTTTATAAAACATATTTTAACAAAGTCTTTAAACTTTTGAATGAAAAAGGAATTGCATTGATTCATACAATTGGTTCATCGATGCCACCACGAGATCCACAACCATGGATACAAAAGTACATTTTTCCAGGGGGTTATACTCCTAGTTTAAGTGAAGTTGCAAACCCTATTGAAAACTCAGGTTTAATTGTTTCAGATATTGAAGTTCTCAGAATGCACTATGCGCATACACTTAGGAATTGGAAAGAAAGATTTTTATCGAAAAAAGACATAGTTTTAGACATGTTTGATGAAAAATTTTTTAGAATGTGGGAATTTTACTTGGCTAGTTGTGAAATGGCATTCAAATGGGGGGATCAGGTTGTATTTCAGCTTCAATTATCAAAAGATAATACCTCAGTTCCTAATACTCGGGACTATATTTATTAAAATATTACTGATAAATAATTAACAGTAATAATGAAAAAAAATAAAAAAAAAAAAGTTAAGAAGAAGAAAAAAATTACAAAATTTCTATCAAAAATTAAAAAAAAAGTAAAAAAGAAAAAAATCCCCAAGGCTAAAAAAAAAAAAAATATTCGAAAAAAATCAATCATAAAAAAAAAAATTAAAAATAATTTAATTACAAAATCAGTAAGAGTAGAAGAAAATTTAAAATCTAAATTAAATGTCAAAGTCAAATTTGATATTTTTGCAATTGATAGACGTCTATCTAAATTTTTTAATTCAATAGACGAAAAAATAAATGAATTTAAATCTCAAAGAAAAGATGAAAAAAGGAGATTAAAATTAATAGAAATTGAAAAAAAAGATAAAGAAAAAGAAAAAATTAAGAAACAAAAAATCCTACATGAAGAAAAGCAATTAAAAATAAAGGAGCAACAACTAAAGGATGAAGAAAGAATAGAAAAATTAAGAGCAAGAGATTTAAAATTATTTTTGAGAAAAGAACAAGCTCTACTAAGAAAAGAGCAATCTGAGAGACAAAAGAAATTTTTACAAGAATTAAGGATACAAAAACAGATTGAAAGATTTAGAATTAGAGAAGTAAAAGAATTAGAAAAACTTGAAAAAATTTCCTTAAAAGAAAAAAGAGAAGACTATGGAGAATTACAGCAAAGAATAGAGAATTTAAAAAATAAGTACAGACTTATAAGAGACCAAAAAATTAGAGAGAGAGTCGAGGCTCTTGGTGTAAAGACAGATGAGGCTGATGATAGATTAGCTCTCCTTCAAAAAGAGAGAGAATATAATTTAGCAAGACAGAAAATTGAGTTTGCTTTAGAAAGTTTTTATAGAAGTGCCAACAGTTTGGTTTTTCAATTAAATAAAAGATATATCACGAGACATATGTCTATTTTTAGATGTATAGACAAAAGGTTTGAGACAGGAGAAATATTTATTAAGTGGGACGAGTCCTCAGATGATGAGTGGTTAATTCTAATATATATAAAGGATAATTCACCTGATAAAGGAATAATAATAGAAGATAAGACAAATGAGGAAAAAAATATGTCTCATGAATTTAAAGCCAATGAAATATTTAAAGCTTCAGACTTGATGGTTGACTCTCTTACACAGCTTATTTCAAAGAAAAGGCAAAAACAGCAGTAAGCTATTTTTTACTCATTTACGTAAACTGAAACACCTCTAGAATTAATGTCTACATCAAATTTTTTATGAAGAGGGGGGAAAGCTCTTTGTGAACAATCAAGTCTATCACATGTTCTGCATGATACTCCAATAGGTAATTCCGATTTTTTATCACTAAGATCTAAATTTTCAGTGTATACAAATTCTTTTGCATATTTTGCTTCACAACCAAGACCTATAGACAACATACTTTTTTTTTGTCCATATCTTCCAACACCCTTTTCTACTGTTTTAGCTATGCAAACATATTTCTCTCCATTAGTCATTTTGCTAACTGCTGCTTGAATAACACCTGGTCTTGAAAAAGCTGAGTAGACATTCCATCTTGGACAAGCTCCTCCATATCTTGGTATCTCTATACCTGATAATGAGAATCTTTTTGAAATATTTCCAGCAACATCTACTCTTAAAAAATGAAAAGGTATTCCAGGAAGTTTTGGATCTTGTAAACATGTTACTCTATGAGCTACTTGTTCGAAAGAAGTAGCAAATGTATTTTGTAAAAGTTCCAAATCATATTTTAATTCTTTGCATTCTTTATGAAAAAGAGAGTAAGGCATTAATATTGCAGCACCACAATAATTTAAAAGTGCAACCCTAGTTAATTTTTTAGATTCCTCAGTTGGAAAATTAAATGTAGAAATGTATTCATCAATTTCTTTTGATGCACCTTCTTGTGAAATTTGTGCTGCAGCAAAAAGTTTTTTAGTTTCAAGAGAAAGATAGTCAGATAATAATAATTCTTTATCTTTTACTTTATATATTTTTGAAAATGGTTTTCCTTCTTTAGGTATTACATCCTTTACAGTTATACCATATTCATCTTTTAAAAACTGACATAAGGCAATATATCTTGTTCTATTATTTTGTTTTACTTTATCAAATATCTGATTTGCAAATTCTTCTAATTTTGGAAAAAAATTTTTATTTTCCTGTAAAAAATCTGAAATTACTTCTCCAGGAAATGCGTTTTTTCTCCCATCAATAATTTTGCCTGAAATATTTTCTAATTTATTAAAAATTTCATGATCTTTTTGTTTAAAGTTGTCACCTAGTTTAATTAAAGCTTTAGCAATTTTGGGATTTGTATTAACTAAATCTTTTACTTCTGGTCCAAGAATATCAAGATCCTCAAAAAGTTCATCACCCAATAATTCAGAAATATTGTTCTCAAGATTTATGTCAGTTTTACTTGTGAGGTCTGAAAGCTCTATTTTTAGCTTATCACAAACCCTTAAAAGTAAATCTCCATCAATTTTTCTTTTTCCACTCTCTATTAGATTTAAATAACTTGGTGAAATAGACATTTCTTCTGCTAGTTTGTTAGCTTGAATTCCTAATTGCCTTCTAAATGCTTTGATTTTTGGACCAATTTTTGTATCAATTTGACTCATTTTACTATTTGTAAATTTTGTAAATTTAAATTTACATAAAATTATTCTATTTTACAAGCAAAATCAATTTAATTGTAGATTTTGTAAATATTGTAAATTATAAAGTTTACATGGAAAAAAACAAAATTAATAACATCGAAAATAACTATCAAATTACTAATAAAGAAGAGCATTCTGAGCACAAGTCGAAAGGTATTTACATCAGGGACGATCATTGCGATTGGGGATCTAGCGGAATGAACGAATTTACTGAAGAATACAGCTCAAAATAGTCATTAGTCATTTCTAGTCATTTAATCAAAAGAGAGGGGTTTAAGTGTCAGCTGAAAATATTTCATACGATTTACAAAGATTTGCAGGTATTAAAAGAGATTATACTCCTGAAGAAGTTGAAAGATTAAGAGGATCAATCAAAATTGAGTATTCTATGTGTAAAATGCAGTCCCAAAAGCTTTGGAAACTGTTAAATACAGAAGCTTACGTTAACACTCTTGGGTCACTTTCAGGAAATCACGCAGTACAACATGCAAAAGCTGGTTTAAAAGCAATTTATTTAAGTGGTTGGCAAGTTGCAGCTGATGCTAACAGTGCTGGAGAAATGTATCCTGATCAATCTTTATATCCATATGATAGTGCACCAAAATTAGTTGAGACAATGAATAATTCTCTAATTAGAGCTGATCAAATTCAACATATGGAAATGATAGATGGTGATATGGATAAAAGTAAGAGAACTGATTACATGTTGCCAATCATAGCTGACGGTGAAGCAGGATTTGGTGGACCACTAAATGTATTTGAATTAACTAAAAAATTTATTAGAGCAGGTGCTGCTGGGGTTCACTTTGAAGACCAATTAGCTAGTGAGAAAAAATGTGGTCATATGGGCGGAAAAGTTCTTGTGCCAACTGGAACAATGGTTAGAAATTTAAAGGCTGCTAGACTTGCTGCTGATATTGCAGATGTACCATTAATAATTTTAGCAAGAACAGATGCAAATGCTGCTAAATTAATCACAAATGATTTTGATGATAATGATAAAGCATTTTTAACAGGTGAAAGATCTCCTGAGGGTTTCTTTTATGTTAAAGATGGAATAGAGCAGGCAATTTCTAGAGGTCTTGCTTATGCACCATATGCAGATTTAATTTGGTGTGAAACTGCTACTCCAAATTTAGAGGAAGCTAAGAAATTTGCTGATGCTATACATGAAAAATTTCCTGGTAAAATGTTAGCTTATAATTGTTCACCATCATTTAATTGGAAGAAACATTTATCTGATGAAGAAATTGGATCATTCCAAAGAAAGATTGGAGAAATGGGATACAAATTCCAGTTTATAACATTAGCTGGTTTCCACACTCAAAACATTGCAATATTTGAATTAGCAGAAAAATATAAATCAGAAGGTATGACTGCTTACTCAAAAATTCAACAGCATGAATTTGCTAGAGAAAAAGATGGATACACAAGTGTAAAACATCAAAGAGAAGTTGGTACATCATATTTTGATGCAGTTTCAAATACAATTAGCTCAGGTAAAAGCTCAACTACTGCAATGGAAGGCTCAACTGAGTCAGAACAGTTTTAGATGTTAGATTAATGTTTACTAGTGGTCTTCTTTTAATAGTAAGCTATCTTTTATTTAAATATACAGTTCAATGGATACAATATTATAATCAAACTGATCCTAGGATGCCTGACTCAATATGGCGTTATACTTGTGATTATAAAGTTATTGGCATAAGAGATATCTGTGACCTAGATGATAAGCCATTTGTAAGACAAAGACGGAAAAGAGATAAAATTGTTACAATAATGTATTTTATTGTAGTCCTTGCTTTTGTATTTTCTATGTATTTTATGGCGAGTTTATTAGGACTAATTCTTTAATTTTTGAATTTGATCCCACGCAGAATTTACAGCTCTCATTTTAGCTTTGCTTTCGTCTATTACTTCTTGAGGAACACCTTTACTTAATAAAAGATCAGGATGATGTTCTTTGCTAAGTTTAATATAACGTTTTCTTATCAATTCGAGTGAGTCATCTGGTTTACTTTCCAGAACAATATAAGGATTAAGTTTGTCTGATGACTTTCTGCTTTCTTTGATTCCATTAATTTGAGTCTGATTTAATCCAAAAATTCTTGCTATATCTTCTATCATTATTAATTCATTATCACTTATGTGTCCGTCAGCTTCAGCAATATAAAAAAGAGTATTAATTACTTCCTCTAATACATTCATATTTCCTCTATAAACTTCTGCAATTTGTTTTGCATATGGTTCATACCCGGTACTTTCCTCTTTAGCTTTGTTGAAAATTTTACCAACCTGATCTAATTCGCTCTCAGGTATTTTTAATTTATCTTTAACTGCAATTAATTCTTCACGGCTAACTTGTCCATCTGCTTTACTTAGCTTTGCTGATAAAACAATCAAAGATAGGGCAAATATTTGTTGTGGTTGTGCAAAAGATCTAAATCCACCTCCTGATCTGGCTCTTGACATTTTTCCACCGATTAAGGATCCTAAAAGCATACCAAAAGGTCCACCGATTGAAAAACCTAGCATTCCACCAATTATACTTCCCCATATTGCCATTACTCAAAACTCCTTAATCTATATTCCCAATTACCCATTTTATTATAAGTTACTTTTAATATTAAATTATTTTCTGGATTATACCAAACATCAAATTCAAATTTTTTTTCATCAGAAAGATTTTCATCATTTGATTTAATATTAAAGTGCTCAGTTAAATACTCTTTACCATTAATATCAATATTTTCATTTCCTATTAAATTCACAGTCTGCTTTTTTATACTTCCAGATAAAGGACTGATTTGTTTGTCAGCTTTAAAAATTTTGTGGTTCCACCAATTCCCAATTGTACAATCTAAACTAGCTTCACCTTTGTATGATGATCCATCTATAACGAATTTATTTATAGATTTATCATAATTTAAATTTACATATTTCTCTTTATCATTTTGAAAAGTATTAGATTTAAAAAAAACTAATTTATTATCTTTGTACTTTTCTATTGTCTCACTTAAAATCGAAAAAACTGTTATGCCGAATAACTCTACTTTAAAATTAGTATAATTTTTTACCACAAATAAATCTTCATCAAATTCAAAGAAGTAATTGGTGCTACCAATAACTTCATTATTTCTTAGAACATCCATCTCAATTTTTTTAAGACCTTCATAATGACTGCTATGTGCCATCACTTTAGAAGCAAACATAATAATTATTGATACGATAATAAAATGTTTCATTTTCATAGATTTTAGTTAAAGAAAGTATAAATAATAGCGAAATATATGTTCCTTACTATCAAAAATATTCCTAAAGTCTCATGGAGTTCTCACGAGACTTTTAATTTAAAGCCAAAATTATCTACCTTATTCTTCCTTTGTTTTGGTCTAATATTATTCGGTTTTGGCGAAGCCTTAGTCGTAATTTCATTTATTGGCAATTCTCCATGGACTGTAATGGCACAAGGAATTTCAATTAATTCAGGATTATCCATTGGAATTGTAACTTTTATAGTAAGTGTTGTCGTTTTATCTTCATGGTTTTTTTTAAAACAAAAACCCGGTCTAGGTACCATATTCAATATCGTAATTATTGCAGCAATGTTAGACATTACAATTGCATTAATACCAACCCCTGAAACTTACATTATGAAATTATTAATGGCTGCAGGAGGCGTTATGATAGTTGGAGTGGGGAGTGGTATTTATTTAATAGCTAATCTAGGTCCAGGGCCTAGGGATGGTTTAATGACTGGTTTACAAAAAAAAACTAATCTACCGATTGCTTCTGTGAGAGCCTTTATAGAAATTTCTGTAGCTTCAGTTGGGTGGTACTTGGGTGGAACAATTGGTGTTGGAACTTTGATGTTTGCTTTTGGAATTGGTCCTTGTATTGCTTTTAGTTTGTACATTATTGATAAAATAATGAACTAAGTAGCAGTATTTTGTTTTTCGCTTCTTTTTCTTTCGTGAGGGTCTAGAATTGCTTTTCTGAGTCTACAAGATTTAGGTGTAATTTCTAACGCTTCATCAGTATTAAGTATACTTAACTGTTCTGCAATCGACATTTGTCTTACAGGTGTAAGAACAATATTTTCATCAGTACCTTGTGTTCTCATATTTGTAAGTTTTTTTCCTTTCATAACATTAATTATCATATCACCTGGTTTAGGAGCCAAGCCCACAATCATTCCTGTATAAACTGGATCATTGTGTGTAACAAACATTTCTCCTCTAGCCTGTAAATTAAAAATTGAAAATGCAACAGCCTTGCCTTGGTCCATAGAGATTAAAGCGCCATTTCTTCTTCCTTCCATGTCTCCCTCGAAATCTCCATAAGAGTGAAAAATTCTATTAATAACACCTGTTCCTTTAGTTAATGTTAAAAATCTGCTTGTGTAGCCCATTAAACCTCTTGTTGGGGCTTGAAAAATAAGTCTTTTTTTATTCTTTCCAGTATCTTTTAATTCAATTAATTTACCTTTTCTTCTATTCATAGAGTCAATAATCCTTGATGAATATTCTTCATCTAAATCCATAGTAATTTCTTCAATGGGTTCTAATTTTTTTGAATTTTCATCAGTTTTAAATAAAACTTTAGGAGGACTTACAGTCATTTCAAAGCCCTCACGTCTCATTTGTGTTAATAATATTTCAAGCATTAATTCTCCTCGTCCACTTATCTCAAATGCATCTTTATTTGAGTTTTCTGAGAAAGAAATTCCAACATTGTTTTGCGCTTCTAAAATTAAACGGTCTCTAATTTGAGTACTAGTTAATTTCTTACCCTCAGTTCCTGCTAATGGTGAGCTATTTACTGTTATTTTTATCGACATTGTTGGTGGATCGATCGGTGTTGCCTCAATTGGTTCATTTACTTCTAAATCACAAATAGTATCTGCTACATTTGCTTTTTCTAATCCAGCTATAACTACGATATCTCCAGCTTCTCCAACTTCAATGGGCACTTTTTTTGTACCCTCATATCTAAAGATCTTTGTAAGTCTACCTTCATCTACTTTTTCACCTTTTAAATTGATTGCTTTAATTTGTTGATTTGCTTTTGCCGTCCCTTGTGAAATTCTTCCTACTAAGCTTCTGCCCAAAAAGTTATCAGCATAAAGTAGCGTCGATAGCATCGCAAATGGTTTTGATCTATCAAATTGAGAGGGTTTTACATGATCTAAAACTAAATCTAATAGCGGATTAAGATTTTCTCTTGGTCCGTCAATATCTTTAGAAGCCCAACCGGATCTTCCACTTGCGTATAAGACAGGAAAATCTAATTGTTCCTCATTCGCGTCTAAACTAACAAATAAATCAAAAGTCTCATTTAAAACTTCATCAGCCCTTTGATCACTTTTGTCTAACTTATTTATTACTACAATTGGTTTTAATCCCTGTTTTAATGCTTTGCTTAATACAAATTTTGTTTGAGGCATGACGCCTTCTGCAGAGTCTACTAACAATAATGCACCATCTGCTAAACTTAAAACTCTTTCAACCTCTGCTGCAAAATCTCTGTGACCAGGAGTATCAATAATATTTATTCTACTATCTTCCCAATTAATCGAAGTAGGCTTAGCAAGAATTGTAATTCCTCTTTCTTTTTCTAGCTCTCCAGAATCCATTAATCTTTCATCAACTACTTCGTTGTCTCTAAAAGTACCACTTTGTTTCATCAAATTATCAATCAGTGTTGTTTTTCCATGATCAACGTGTGCTATGATAGTGATGTTTCGAATATTATTATTCATGGTTGAGGTTCTTATACATTTATACTTTTAATTGAAAACAAAAAAAAAGGGCAGAATAATCTGCCCCTTTTAAATTTTTTACTTAGACTTTTTGGGTTACATTCCCATGCCGCCCATGCCGCCCATGCCGCCCATTCCTCCTGGAGGCATTCCTCCAGCAGCAGCATCCTTCTCTTCAGGTTTATCAGCAACCATTGCCTCAGTTGTTACTAATAATCCAGAAATTGAAGCTGCATCTTGTAAAGCTGTTCTGACAACTTTAACAGGATCAATAATACCTTCTTTAAACATGTCAACGTATTGTTCTGTTTGAGCGTCATACCCTTGAGAAGATTTATTAGCTTCTAAAAGTTTGCCTACTATAACTGAACCGTCGACACCAGCATTTGTTGTTATTTGTCTTATAGGTGCTTCTAATGCACTTTTAACAATTTCAACACCTGCTTTTTGATCTGAACCTTTGACTTTTAATTTATCTAGATCTTGAGAAGCATAAAGAAGGGCACATCCACCACCAACAACTATTCCTTCCTCAACGGCTGCTCTTGTAGCATTTAGAGCATCTTCAACTCTATCTTTTTTTTCTTTAACTTCTACTTCTGTTGCACCACCAACTTTGATTACTGCAACACCGCCTGCTAATTTTGCAAGCCTTTCTTGAAGTTTTTCTCTGTCATAATCTGATGAAGTTTCTTCAACTTGTTGTTTAATTTGATCGCATCTTGCTTCAATGTCTGATTTTTTACCAGTACCACTTACAATCGTACTATTTTCTTTATCAACTTTTACTCTTTTAGCAGACCCAAGATCTGTAATTTTAACATTTTCTAATTTGATACCAAGATCTTCAGATATAACTTGTCCACCAGTTAAAATTGCAATGTCTTCAAGCATAGCTTTTCTTCTATCTCCAAAACCAGGAGCTTTAACTGCTACAACTTTAAGTCCACCTCTTAATTTATTTACAACTAATGTTGCCAATGCTTCACCTTCTACGTCCTCTGAAATTATCATTAAGGGTCTACCTGCTTGAACAACTGCCTCAAGTAGCGGAACCATAGGTTGAAGATTAGTTAATTTCTTTTCGTGTAAAAGAATTAATGGATTTTCTAACTCTGTTGTCATTTTTTCAGCATTTGTAACAAAGTATGGTGATAAATATCCTCTATCAAACTGCATACCTTCAACAACGTCAAGTTCTGTTTCAATACTTTTTGCTTCTTCAACAGTTATAACACCTTCGTTACCAACTTTTTGCATTGCTTTAGCAATCATGTTTCCTATTTCTTTATCACCATTAGAAGAAATAGTTCCAACTTGAGCAATCTCGTCACTATCTTTTACTTTTTTAGCTGATGATATAAGAGCATTTCTTACATGCTCTACAGCAGCATCAATTCCTCTTTTGACGTCCATAGGATTCATACCAGCTGTAACATACTTACAACCTTCTTTTACGATAGCTTGAGCTAAAATAGTTGCAGTTGTTGTACCGTCACCTGCCTCATCATTTGTTTTACTTGCAACTTCTTTAACCATTTGAGCACCCATGTTTTCAAATTTATCATCTAAGTCGATTTCTTTAGCAACCGATACACCATCTTTAGTTGTTCTTGGTGCACCGTATGCCTTGTCTATAACAACGTTTCTTCCTTTAGGTCCAAGGGTAACCTTAACTGTATTTGCAAGGATATCTACTCCCTTCAGCATTGCTGATCTAGCATCTGAATCAAATTTTACTATTTTTGCCATTATTAAACTCTCCTTTTATTATTTTATTTAGAAGTAGAGATACCCATAATGTCTGACTCTTTCATTATGCTGTATTCTTTACCATCAATTTTAACTTCAGTTCCTGACCATTTTCCAAAAAGAACTTTGTCACCAACTTTAACATCCATCGGTATAATTTTTCCATCCTCAGTTTTTGATCCACCACCAACAGCTACTACTTTGCCCTCTTGTGGTTTCTCTTGTGCAGAATCAGGGATGATAATTCCACCAGCAGTTTTTTCGCTGCTGTCTAAAACTTCGATTAATACTCTATCGTGTAACGGTTTAAACTTCATATTAACTCCTTTAAATTAGAGTTCATATAGATGCATGTGACTATTATTTCAAGATCTGGCCTCAAATATATAAATGAGAAAAATCAGGAATTTATTGGATTTTTAAGCTATATCTGAAATATGAGTAAAAATTTAGATCAATCAGGCTTAAAATCAATAGTTGGTAGATATGACTTATTTTTCATTGATATCTGGGGAGTAGTACATAATGGAATAAAGCTGTATGAGAATGCTGTCAAAGTTTTAAATGAATTATCTAATAATGAAAAAAAATTCGTATTATTGACAAATGCTCCAAGACCCAACCTAACAGTAATTAATACTCTAAAAAAAATGGGGTTAAATAATTTTTCAGATACAGTTTTTACATCTGGAGAAGCGTCAAAAAGATATCTTTTAGAAAATTTCAATAATAAAAAATTTTTTCACTTAGGACCACCAAGAGATTTCGATTTATTTAAAGCTTTCGAAGATAATAAAGTTGTTGATATAGATGACTCGGATTATTTATTATGTTCAGGTCTTTTTGAAGAGCATGAAGATGACTTAGGATATTACAAAACTCTTTTATCAAAGCATACAACTAAAAAAATGATATGTACTAACCCTGATTTAATAGTTGATCGAGGAGACAAAAGAGAATATTGCGCAGGCTCTATTGCAAAATCATTTGAGGAAATTAATGGTGAGGTTATTTACTTTGGCAAACCCTATCCGCCTGTTTATGAAATTGCGGCGGATGTAAACAACAAAAAAATATTATGTATTGGTGATAATCTAAATACGGATATAAAAGGTGCTAATATTCAGAATTTTGATTCATTACTTATTACAGGTGGTATACATAGACAAGAGATTTCAAAACTATCAATTGAAAATGTACTTAAAAATTATGAAGCAAAAATTAATTATTTTCAGAAAGAATTAAAATGGTGAAAAAATTTAAGATTTTTAATAGTTTTAATATTCCAAATGAATTTAAAAAATCAATTATCTTGATCGGTAATTTTGATGGCTTGCACTCAGGACATCAAAAATTATTTGAGTTAGCTAAAAAATATAAAACAAAATATAAATCTAAGGTGGGAGTAGTTACCTTTGATCCTATACCTAAAATGTTTTTTAATAGAAAGATTAAAAATTATAGAATATCAAATTTTAGTCAAAAAGTTATTTATTTAAAAAAATTTGATGTTGATTTTGTAATTAATAAAAAATTCGACAAAAATTTTTCCAAAATTACCTACTATAAATTCATTAAAGATATTTTATCAGAAAAACTTAGATCAAAATTTATATTTGTTAGTAATAACTTTAGATTTGGCCATAAAAGAGAAGGTAATGTAGCATTGCTTAAAAAATATGAGAATGATTTTGATTATAATTTAATAAACCCAACGCCTTTGATGAAAAATAAAAAAATAATTTCATCAACAATTATTAGAAAGCTGCTTGAAGAGGGAAAGATATCAAAAGCAAATACTTTTTTAAAAAGAAACTGGGAAATTGAAGGAAAAGTTCAAAGAGGCAGAATGATGGGACAAAAAATTGGTTTCCCAACTTGCAATATCGATATTGGAAATTATGTTATAGCAAAACCTGGCGTTTATGCTGTAAAAACAAGAATTAATGATAGAAGAAAATTCTATAAAGGAATTGCTAATTTAGGTTATAGGCCCACATTTAACCAAAAAAAAATACTTTTAGAGGTAAATATTTTTAATTTTTCAGGAAATCTTTATAATAAAAAATTATCTGTAGAATTTTTAAAATTTATAAGAGGAGAAAAAAAATTCAAAGGTATCAGTGAGTTAAAAAATCAAATAAAAAAAGATATTTTAAAAGCTAAAAAAACATAATGAGCAAGGAACATTTAAACTTACCTAAAACTGCTTTTTCAATGAAAGCAAATTTACCAAATAAAGAACCAGAGTATTTGAAATTTTGGGATAAGATTAATCTATATGAAAAACTAAGATCACAAAGTAAAGGCAAAGAAAAATTTGTCTTACACGATGGACCTCCATATGCAAACGGAAATATTCATATGGGTACTGCCCTAAATAAAATTCTAAAAGATATAATAATTAAATTTCATCAAATGGATGGTAAAGACTCAGTTTATGTACCTGGATGGGATTGTCATGGCTTACCAATTGAATGGAAAATTGAGGAACAATACAAAAAAAATAAAAAAAATAAAAATGATGTACCTATCATTGAGTTTAGAAAAGAATGTAGAGATTTTGCAAGTAAATGGATAGATATTCACAAAGATCAATTTAAAAGATTAGGAGTAATTGGAGATTGGGAAAACTATTACTCAACTATGAGTTTTGATGCAGAAGCCCAAATTGTAAGAGAACTTGGAAAATTTTTAAAAGAGGGTAGTTTATACAAGGGTTACAAGCCTGTTTTATGGTCAACAGTTGAAAAAACAGCTTTAGCGGATGCAGAGGTTGAATATCAAGATCATGTATCTGATACAATCTATGCAGCATTTCCAGTTAAAAAATCTAATATTACTCAATTAATTGGTTCGAACATTGTTATTTGGACAACAACTCCATGGACGATACCAGCTAACAAGGCATTAGCATACAATCAAAGTTTGGAATATGTTTTATGTAAGATAGATAACAATGATATTTTAGAAAATGAAAATATAGTTATTGCAAAAGAACTATTGGCGTCTGTTGCAAAAGATACTGATTATAAAATTGAGATATTAAAAGAATTTAAAGGAAAAGAATTTGATGGAACTATTTGTAGCCATCCGTTTCATAAAATTGGATATGACTATGATGTTCCAATGCTTGAGGCAAGATTTGTAACAACTGAACAAGGAACAGGCATTGTTCATTGTGCACCAAGTCATGGACCTGATGATTTTAATTTGTGTATCAATAATGGAATAAAAGCAATTGAAACAGTTGATGATGATGGAAGGTACACGAAACACATACCTATATTTGAAGGAACTCATATTTTTAAAGCAAATAATATTGTTATTGAAAAGCTTAGAGAACTAAAAGGTCTTTTAAACAATGGAAAACTAACACATTCTTACCCCCATTCTTGGAGATCTAAAGCTCCTTTAGTTCATAGGGCAACACCCCAATGGTTTATTTCAATGGAAAGTCATAAGCTAAGGGACAAAGCGCTTAAAGCAATAAATGATACTACTTTTTATCCTAGCAAAGGAAAAGAAAGAATTAAAGCAATGATCGAGACCAGACCTGATTGGTGTGTCTCTAGACAGAGGGTATGGGGAGTTCCACTTCCAATATTTATTTCCAAAAAAAATGGAGAAATTCTTATCGATGAAGAGGTTTTTGAGAATATTGCAAAAATTTATGAAAAAGAAGGCTCAGACTGTTGGTTTGAAGATAATTTTCAGAGACTACTTGGAGATAAATATAAAGCAGAAGATTATGATAAGACTAGTGATATTGTAGAAGTATGGTTTGATAGTGGATCAACTCATTCTTTTGTTTTAGAAAAAAGAGAAGATTTAAAATGGCCTGCATCAATGTATCTAGAGGGTTCGGATCAACATAGAGGATGGTTTCACTCTTCACTGTTAGAGTCATGTGGAACGAGAGGTAGAGCACCATTTGAGAGTATTTTATCTC
>CACKZF010000003.1 GCA_902604565.1 uncultured Pelagibacteraceae bacterium | reverse complement strand
GTTTTGATGAACAATTTATTCCTTTCAAACTTTTTTTGCTTTCTACATGAATATTTGCTATTTTTTCACCATTATAAATTTTTTTTTCTCTCAGTTTAATATTTGCGCCCATTTTATTTAAAATAGTTATTACTCCAGTTCTAGTTTCATTTACATTTACGTTTTTAATAATTATTTTGGATTTATTTGAAAGAAGAGTTATAACTATAAAAAAAGCTGCTGAACTGATATCACCAGGCACTTTGTAATTAAACGATTTAAACTGACTTAAACCTCGTACTGAGATTTTATCATACGTTTTATTTCTTTGAACCGTAATTGGATATTTTAAATATTTAAGCATTCTCTCGGTATGGTCTCTTGATTTTTTTGAATTAATAATGGTTTCTCCTGGTGTGTTTAAGGCCGCTAGAATTAAACAAGATTTTACTTGGGCACTTCCAATTTTCTCTTTATAGGTAATGGGTCTTAAAAAATCTGTTCCATAAATTTGAATAGGTGTTAAATTTTTTTTACTTCTAATATTTGCTCCTAAGAGTCTAAGAGGATTTACAACCCTTGAAAAATCCCTCTTAGATAAGCTTTTGTCTCCAACTAATTTAATTCTAAATTTTGATTTTACTAGAAGACCAAGTATTAGCCTTGCGAGTGTTCCAGAATTTCCAGCATCAATAGTTGTATTTTTTTTTACATTAAACCCATTTAATCCAAATCCTTCAATATTATAGGTTTTTCTAATTTTGGTATAATTTATTCCAAGTTTCTTGATTGCTTTTAGAGTATTTAAAACATCCTCAGATTCTAGAAGATTTGAAATTTTTGAAATACCGACTGCTTGTGAAGCTAAAAGTATTGATCTTATTGATATACTCTTATCTGAACTAACATTTATTTTCTTATTAAAACTTTTTATTTGATTAGATATTAAAATGTAATCTGACATTAATGAATTAATTTATTTTAAATTCATCACCAAAATATGCTGATCTTGCAGTGGAATCTTTAATTATCTCGTTTGGCCCACCTGAGGCTATTACTTTTCCATTTGCTAATACTATCGCTCTATCAACACAACTTAAAAGATCTCTTGCTTGATGGTCACATACCACTACTGTTATTTTTTCTTGGGATTGTAAGTTTACTATAATTTCTTGTAACATTTTAATTGTTAAAATATCTAATGCAGCAAATGGTTCATCTAAAAGAAGAATACGTGGATCATTAATTAACGCCATAGAAATTACCAACTTCTTTTTTTGTCCTCCTGATAAATGTTTTGCTTTGACATTTAAAATTGGATCAAATTCAAATTGAGAGATTATTTTATCTATTTTTAACTTTCTTAAATCTTTTTCTTTTATATGTATTTCAGCAACAAGTTTTAAATTTTCTAACAAATTTAAATCTTGAATAAAACCTCCATATTGTGGGACATATCCAATCTTAAATCTAGTAGCTCTCTCGTATATAGGAATATTTGTGCAGTCATTTTTATTTATTAAAACTTTTCCAAAACTTGGATCTTTCAAACCGGTAATTATATGAAAAATTGTAGATTTTCCTACACCATTCGGTCCAAGCATACCCAAAACTTCTTGTCGGTTAATCTTTAAATTTAAATTATTTAAAATTTGTCTTTTATTATAGAACATCGATATTTCTTTAAGCTCTAGTATAGCTTCTTGTTCTTTATAACTTTTAATTCTAAATTTTTTAATTAATGCCATTAGTTTGTAACAACTTTAATATTTTGTAATGAACTTTCAGGTTTAATATCTATATTTTTTGTTTTTAAATCAAATTCAACTATTCCAGCTTTAATTATCGATTTAGGATCAGTAATTATTACATCATTATATGCTATTGCTTTATTTGTTTCCATATTAATGTCAAAATTAATACAATTAATTTGTTTATCTTGATAGTTTATAATTACGTTGCTGTAGAATTTTGAATGTAAATCTACGGCATGATATTGAGCAAAATCTGAAACAATATAAATCGTATCCCTAAATTCTGAAGTTATTGTGCCCCTTACATTTTGTAGATCCAATATATCACTGTTATCAACATTTGATTTTCCAGAAGTTGCTAAGAGATAAAATTTATTACCTTTTTGGTCTATTGAAGTATATTCTACGTCTTTAACTAGATTTTTAACTTCTTTCTTTATTGATTTAGATTTTTCAGTAATCTTTATTTTTGGTTTTTGATCATTTTTATTATTTTCATTAGAAACTATATTTTCACCAATTACATTTGAACTTTTTTTGTTTTCAGGAATTAATTTTTCAGTTATTACAACTTCATCTTTGTTAGTTTTTTGACTTAATTCCTTATTTTTTTTCTCTAAATTATATATTTTTTCTTCAAGTTCTTTTAATATTTGCTCTTTATTTTCATTGGACAATCTTAACTCATTTAGAACATTATCTTTAGTGTCAAAATATTTAATGTAGACGGTACCAATAATTAATATAATAAATAATAGAATTAATGTTTGAAATATGGACTTTAGAGACATCTAACTTATATTTGCTTTTAAAATTGCATGAATATGTATAAAACCAACTGTAACACCTTTCTTATTTCCTTGGTGAACACATAAACTAGTTATTTTTTTTGTATTCATTATTGATAATGCTTGCGCCGCAAGCATATTTTTATCAACAGTAATAGGATTCTTTTTCATCACTTTTTTGATCTCTAAATTTTCAAAGTTTATTTTTTTGTTTGAGAGTCTTTTTAAATCTCCATCAGTAAGAAAACCCGTAGTTTTGTTTTTCTTGTTTTTTATAACAAGAGCACCAAGCCCTTTTTTAGTTATATCTTTCAATGCTGTTTTCATACTTATGTTATCTTTAACAAAAGGTATTCTTCTCCCCACCAACATTAAATCTTCAACTGTTTTAAGTTTAATTGAAAGGGATCCACTTGGATGAAATTTTTTGAAATCTAATTTTCCAAACTTTTTATACCTCATACATGTAATTGCTATTGCATCTCCAAGTGCAATTTGAACTGTAGTAGATGAAGTTGGAACAAAACTTCCTGGACCAGCCTCTTTTACACTAGGTAACAAAAATTTTACATCAGAGTTTTTATATAAAATAGAGTCTTTTTTTGAAGTAATACCAATTAGCTTGATACTAGAATTTCTGGATGCATATTGAATTATATTTTTTAATTCATAACTCTCCCCACTTAAGCTAATTAATATAATTATGTCGTTAGATGTTATTTGACCTAAATCTCCATGGCTAGCATTTGATGCATCTAAAAAAAATGAGGGAGTACCAGTTGAAGATAGAGTTGCACACCATTTTTTTCCGATTATTCCACTTTTACCAACCCCAGAAATTACAATTTTACCATTTTTACAATTAAGTATTGTTCTTATTATCTTCTCAAAAGACCGGCCTATACTTGAGTGAAGTTTCCCAAGAGATTCTTTTTCAATTTTAATTACCTCTTTAGCAATACTTAATAAATGTTTATTTCTCATTTCAGTGAGACCAAATATCTTCTTTAAAAGAAGCAGAATCAAGTTCAACTCTAGTATTTATAAATTTTATAGTTTCATTATAAAGATCTATTCTATTCTCTCTTTGTAAAATATGTTTTAAAGAATTATAAATTTGATGAAGATACACAACATCTTGTGCGCAATATTTCAATTGTTTATCTGTTAACTCTCCCCCAAAATCTGAAGTTTGTAATTGCTTACTAACATCTATACCTACAAATTCTTTAATTAAATCTTTTAATCCATGCCTATCAGAATAGCTTCTACCTATTTTACTCATTATCTTCGTACAATTAACATTTTTCACTTTTACTCCTAAATATTTTTTTATAAATAAAAGGTCAGCTCTTGCAAAATGAAAAATTTTGCCGATATTTTCTTTGTAAAGGATACTCTTTAAATTTGGTGCGTCGTATGTATCTTTATCAAATTGGATAATATGTGCATCGTTTTTTCCCGATGATATTTGCAACAAACATAATCTATCTCTTTCGATATTTAGGCCTGTGAACTCACAATCTATAGCAATCTTGTCACTGAACTCTATTTCATCTGGTAAATCTCCTTTATGTAATTTAATATCTAAATTCATTAAATAGATATATATATATGAAAAATCAGGATTCAATTTTAATATTTGGTTCATCAGGCCAAATAGGAAAATCTTTAATTAGAAAATTTACAAAAAATAACTATAGAGTTATTGCAGTAACTAGAAGTATACATAGAAAAGGTTATCAAATTAAAACTCAATCAAATTTTGGATATTTGGAGCTTGAGGAAGTTAATTCATTTAATGAGGAGAATATATCAAGGTTAATGAGGAAAACCTCTATTTGCATAAATCTTATTGGGATTTTGTATGAAAAAAAAGAAAATCAATTTGATTTAATTCATTCAGATTTACCCTTTTTAATGACAAAGGTAGCATCAAAAAACGCTCTTAAGCAGTTTATTCATTTATCAGCTTTAGGAATAGAAAGTGCAAAAGACAGCAAGTATGCTTTAAGTAAGCTTGAAGGTGAAAAAAATGTAAGACAAAATTTTCCAAGCTCTGTGATATTAAAACCATCAATAGTTTACTCTGTAGATGATAACTTTACAACAAACTTCATGAGTTTGCTTGGTATGCTACCAGTTATGCCTTTATATTATGAAGGGAAAACAAAATTTACACCAATACATGTCACTGATTTAGCAAATATAATATTTGAAATTGTTCAAAAAAAAGTCTCATCAGAAACAATTGAATGTATAGGTCCTGAAGTTTTTACTTTTAAAGAATTAATTTTAAAAATATTAAAATCAATTAAAAAAAAAAGATTATTGATCCCTTTACCTTTATTTTTTGCAAAAATTAATGCTAAGTTGTTTCAATTAATGCCTAAACCTTTACTGACTATGGATCAATTGAAATTATTAAAATACGATAATATAGTATCTAAAATTTATAAAACTAACTTTGATTTTAATATGAATGCCAATAAAAGATTTGAAGAAGAAATAAATCGTTATAGTTTTAATTGGACCAGTGGGGGTCAATTCTCAAAAAAGAGAATTGATAAAATTAATTAATGTTGACTAATTTAATCTATTTTGCAGTATTTATAATTTTAGTATTCGTCTTATCTATTGCTGTAAAGGCTATAACTAGAGGAGTCGAAGCAAAACAAATTATTAAAGATGAAAAACAAATAGACGTAAATAACTATAATGAACCAAATAATTTAGACGTCATAAATCAAATTAAAGCATTAAAAGATCTTCATGAAAAAGGGATTCTTAATGAAGATGAGTTTAAAAAAGCTAAAGAAAAAATTTTAAAATGATCTAGGCAGACTTTACCCTCTTTTCAATAAATTTTGGAACTTCTTCGTCTTTTTCGACTATTTCATCTTTTTTTCCTTTTGGTTGGAAAACTATCATAAGATGTAAAGGACAATATGAAAACTTCTCTATAGTTTTTCTACCACAAAATGAGGATCCTTTTTCGTCAGGGTGACCTTCCATATATTTGCAAGTATGTTCATTTAAATCTTCCAATTGAAGATTTTTAGCTGGTTCAAAATTTTTATCTAAAAGAAGTGATCTAAATTTATGCTTTCTGCTTGTTCTTTTTGAATTATTGTTTGAAGAAAATTTATTATTGTTGTTATTTTGTGTCGATGTAGATCGCGTTTTAATAATTGCGGACAAATTTAGTCTGTGAGCTTTTCCGATTACTGCATTCCTGCTCACCCCACCGATTATTTCAGCTATTTGACTGGCTGTCTGTCCTTTTCCCCAAAGATCTTTAAGTTTACTTACTTTTTCTTCTGTCCAGCTCATAATACTACATTTAGTATATTTTAATTTATTTACAACACTATCTAGAAATCATAATTAACATTCTATAACAAGCATTTTTTTATGTTTTTTAACAATTATTAAAAAAAAAGTTTATTAATAAATACTTATGGTTGAATTACAGAAAAAATATCAAATCGGAACAAGAAGATTTGGAACTATTAATTGGATTGGAACTTATTCTTTGTTTAAGAAAGAAGTTCTTAGATTTCTTACTGTATCTGGTCAAACTTTGTTTGGTCCAATACTTACTAGTGTATTATTTTTAACTGTTATCTCTTTAGCTATTGGAGATCAAAGAGCTGAAGTTCTAGGAGTTCCATATATTAAATTTTTAGCGAGTGGTTTAATAATGATGCAAGTAATTCAACAAAGTTTTGCTCATTCTAGCTCTTCTTTAATGATGGGAAAGATGATGGGAACAATTACTGATATTGTTCACAGTCCTTTATCATCATCAGAAGTAGTATTTGCAATTACTCTTGCATCTACAGCTAGAGGTTTGTTAATTGCATCGGTCTCAACTTTAATATTTATATTTTTTATTGACTTATCAATACAAAATTTCTTTCTGTGGTTCATTTATTTGTTTTTGGGTGGATTATTTATGGGATCTTTAGGAATAATTGTTGGACTTTATGCAGATAAATTTGACCAAATGAGTACTGTTACTAACTTTATAATAGTACCTTTAAGTTTTTTAAGTGGTACTTTTTATAGTATTGAAAGATTACCTGATTTTTTAAAAATTTTAAGTAATTATAATCCTTTTTTTCATATGATCGATGGATTTAGATTTGCATTTATTGGTCAATTAGATGGATCAGTAATATTTGGTATAACATTACTTACTTCTCTTAGTTTGGCTATTATTTATACCGCATACTTTTTAGTAAACAAAGGTTATAAAATTAAATCATAGTATTAAATGAGTTCTTTAGCTAAAAACTATAAAAGAAGAAATTTATCTTTCAACATAGGCAAAGGATCCTATTTGTACACAAAAAGTGGAATAAAGTTTTTAGATTTTGTTCAAGGAATTGCAGTTAATTCTTTAGGTCATGCAAACCCAAATTTAATAAAAGCAATTAATAAACAATCAAAAAAACTTTGGCATGTTTCTAACTCTTTCATAATCCCTGAGGGAGAGGAATTAGCTAAAAAATTAACAAATAGAACTTTTGCAGATGCTGTAATTTTTCAAAATAGTGGGGCAGAAGCTACAGAGGCCGCTATAAAAGTTGCAAGAAGATATTTTTATTCTATAGGTAAACCAAAAAAAAATAGAATTTTATGTATTAAAAATTCTTTTCATGGAAGGACTATTGCGGCAATAAACGCAAGTGGATCTAAAAAAATGACTGAGGGATTTGGACCAAAAGTGGGTGGATTTGACCATTTTAAGTTTGGAAACCACAAAGAATTAAAAAGAAAGATAACAAGTAAAACTGCAGCTATAATGATTGAACCAATAATGGGTGAGGGAGGTATCAAAGTAATACCTACTTGGTGCCTTAAAGAACTTAGAAAGATTTGTAATAAAAAAAAAATTCTTCTTATTTTAGACGAAGTACAGTGTGGAATTGGGAGATCAGGTAAGTTTTTTTCATATGAATATGCAAACATAAAGCCAGATATAGTTCCAATTGCAAAAGGAATTGGAGGTGGTTTTCCAATAGGCGCAGTGCTAATGACAAAAAAAGTTTCTAAAGCTATGGTTCCAGGCACGCATGGATCTACTTTTGGTGGTAACCCCTTGGCAATGTCTGTTGGTAACGTGGTAATGGATGAAGTTTTTAAAAGAGGTTTTCTTTCAAAAGTTAAAAGTAATTCAAAATATTTTATTTCAGAATTAAATAAAATTAAAAACAAATTTCCAAATATTATTAAAGAAATAAGAGGAATAGGATTAATTTTGGGAATACAATTACATCAAGACCAGACAATATTTATACAAAGATTAATGAAAAATAAACTATTAACAATTAGAGCAGCTGAGAATGTTATAAGAATTTTGCCTCCATTAAATGTAAATAAAAAAGAAATAAATATAGCTTTAAAAATAATCAATAAAGTCTGTGAAAGTTATAAAAAATAATGAAAAACTTTCTTCATATTAGAGATATTCCTTTAAGGGATTTAAAAAAAATTATTTCTGATGCAAAAAATAGAAAATCTAAAAGAAAAAAATTAAATACTCTTGATACAGATAAAGATTCACCTTTAAATGGTAAAATTCTTTTACAGATGTTTGAAAAATCTAGCCTAAGAACAAGATTAAGTTTTTACTTAGCTATAAAACAATTGGGTGGAGGATCTTTGACATTAAGACCTGAGGAATTACATTTAAAAGCTGGTGGAGAAAGTATAGCAGATACATCTAAAATTTTGTCAACTTATGGTAACGCTTTTATGTTAAGAACAGACTCGGACAAAAAATTAGATGAATTTAAAAAATATTTAAATATACCGATAATAAATGGATTAAGTCCATCCTCACACCCTACTCAAGTTTTGTCAGATATTTTTACTATTCAAGAGATTAAAAAGAAAAGTATTTCAAAATTAAAACTATGTTGGATAGGAGATGCCAATAACAATATGATGAATAGCTTAATAGAAGCTTGCATAAAATTCTCTATTTCCCTTAATATTGCCTGTCCTAAAAACTACCAACCAAATAAAGTGCTTATTTCTTTAATTAAAAAACAAAAAGGAAAAATTAAAATTTTTAATAAAAAAGAAAAAGCTGTTAAAAATTCTGATGTTGTAATGACAGATAAAATCATTTCATTAAATGATAAAGTAAATAAGAAAAAGAAACTTAAATCATTTAAAAATTTTAAAGTGGACACAAAAACTATGAATTTAGCTAAGAAAGATGCAATATTTCTACATTGTCTCCCAAGAGGAAGTGAAGTTACAGAAGAAGTGTTTCTTGGTAAACAATCTAGAGTATGGCAACAAGCTCTTAACAGAGTTTATGTTCAAAAGAGTATTTTACTCTATTGTTTTGGTAAATTAAGGTAGTTGTAAAGGACTATCAGCATTAGCATTCATATATAGAATTACTGAAGCTCTATCTTTCTCTTTTTTTAATCCTGCGAAAGCCATTTTGGTACCTTTTATGTATGAAGCAGGTTTTATTAAAAAACTGTTCATCTCTTGGAAAGTCCAATCCTTTCCAAATGCTATCAAGGCTTTCGAATATTTGTAATCTTCCAGAGCACCCATATTTCTACCTAGTACATTATAAAGTGCTGGGCCAATATTATTTCTTCCACCTTTCTTAATCGAATGACATGCACTACATTTCTTAAAAACTTTCTTTCCATGATCTACACTTCCCATGGCTAATAGAGTAGATATATCAACTGTTTCAACTGTAGTGGAAGCTTTCGAGCTATCTGTTTCAGCAAATTCAACTTTATAAGCTGATTGACTTGGCTTCTCTACGTAATAGATAATGTCTGAAATTTTAGTTATTCCAAATATAACAACAAAAATTACTACTACTGCTGCAATAATTTTATTAATTTCAAATGAGTCCATGATTTTTAATTATTATCCTCGTATAACATGTTAAACAAAAAAAAAACTAAATTTAAATTTAATTATTGCGTCTGAAAGACGCATAATACTTAGTTTATGAGCAATACAGTAATTTTAATACCCTCAAGGTTGGCAGCAACAAGGTTACCAAATAAACCTTTATTAAAAATCAATAATATTTCAATTATCAATCATGTTTACAAAATTGCAAAATCATCTCTTATTGGAGAAAGTTATGTTGCGACCGGTGATAAAGAAATATTTGAAGAGGTCACTAAGCTTGGAGGAAAATGTATTTTAACCAAAAAAGATCATAAAACTGGAACTGACAGAATTTTTGAGGCTTACCAAGAGTTAAGAGATGACAATATTGAATATATAATAAATCTTCAAGGAGACGAACCAATGCTTGATATTAAGGATGTTACTAATCTCCTCAAAAAAACTATTAAAAAAAAATCTAAAGTTTCAACATTAGCTTGTCAAATTGAAGACAAAAAATTCTTCTTAAACAATAATGTAGTAAAAGTAATCACAAGAGAGGAACTCCATCAAAACAATTTATCAATAGCAACATCATTCACAAGAGAAATTAAAAATACTCAAAAAAATATTTACCACCATATTGGAATCTATATTTATAATGTCTCATATTTAGAAAGGTTTGTTCAATTAGAGCAAACTCAGAATGAAAAATCGCAAAAACTAGAACAATTAAGACTAATGGATAACAATATTGAAATAGACGTAGGATTAGCAAAAACCAAACCAATTGGTGTAGATACAGATGAAGATTATCTAGAAATAAAAAAAATTATGGAATATAAAAATTAAATTATGAAAATTGCTTATCAAGGCGTTGCAGGAAGTTACAGCGAAAGTTGTGCTAAAAAAATGTATCCAGAGAGTGAAACAATACCCTGCAAAACATTTGATGAATGCTTTGAAAGGTCTAGTGAAGATAATTCAATAAAATCTCTAATTCCAGAATCTAATAAAACAACTGGAAATATTGGTGTTGAGTATTTAATCTTTAAATACAGACTAAATATTTATGCTGAGCATTTTTTTCCAATTAATCATAATCTATTAGGATTAAAAGATTCCAAGATAGAAGACATAAAAGATGTTTACTCACATGCACAAGCATTAAGCCAATCTTCAAGTTTTATTAAGAAAAAAAAATTCACAGAAAATGTTAGAGCAGATACAGCCGGTTCAGCAAAATTTGTTTCAGAAACTAAAGACAAGTCTAAAGCTGCTATAGCTTCTAGTCTAAGTGCAGAAATATATGGTCTTAAAATTTTACAAGAAAATGTCCAAGATGATAAAGATAACGTGACTAGATTTTTATTACTTGGTAAAGATATTTTTCAGCCAGATTTTTCTGATGATAATCATATAACATCAATATTATTTAAGTTGAAAAGTAAACCTGCTGCTCTTTACTCTGCACTGTCAGGATTTGCAATAAATGGAGTTAATATGAGTAAACTACAAAGTTTTCCCGAAAAAAACTCATTTTCCTCATATTTTTTTCTATGCGATATTGATGGACATATAGAGTCTCCTAAAATCAAAAACTCACTTGAGGAATTGGGTCTCCATTGTCAAGATATGCACGTTCTAGGTGTTTATAAATCTGATAAATTTAGACAAAAATAAATTTATAACTTTCTTGTAGAATAGAAATTTTTATTGATATAATAAAGTTGGAGGCCAATCAGGTGGTGTTACCACAAATCCCCCAGGATCGAAAGATAGCAAGGGTAGTGAGTATTTTCCAGGTTGGTTGGTCTCCTTTAAAAATGACAGAAAATTCGAAAGTACTAGCTTTAAAATATAGACCTCAAGTATTTGAGGATTTAATTGGCCAACAGATTATTGCTGAAACAATTAAAAATTCAATAATTTCAGACAAGTCACCTAATGCGTTCTTGTTTACAGGTATTAGGGGAGTAGGAAAAACAACTTTCGCAAGAATAGTTGCAAAGTCATTAAATTGTGAGCATGGAATTGAAAACATGTGTAAGAAAAAATGTAGTAACTGTGATGCAATTACAAACTCAAATCATATTGATGTTTTGGAAATGGATGCTGCAAGCAAAACAGGCGTTGATGATGTAAGAGAGCTTATTGAATTTTCAAGATATGGACCAACAACTGCTAAATATAAAATATTTATTATTGATGAAGTTCATATGTTAAGCAAACAAGCATTTAATGCACTTTTAAAAACATTAGAGGAACCACCAAAATATTTAAAATTTATTTTTGCAACAACCGAAATCAAAAAAATTCCTGTAACAGTAATATCGAGATGTCAACGTTTTGATCTCTCAAGAGTGAAATCTGAGGAGCTTTTTAATTATATAAAAATGATTAAAGACAAAGAAGGTGGTAAAGTTTCTGATGAAGCTTTAAAATTGATTGTTAAAATTTCAGAAGGATCTGTTAGAGATGCATTATCTTTGTTAGATCGTGGACTTGTAGCCAATCAAAATGATGAGGAATTAAATCTAGATAAAGCACAAAGTATTTATGGATATTTTGATAAAAGTTCTCTGATAGAATTAATACAAAATCTGTTTAGTGGTGATGAAAAGAAAGTATTTGAGTTGTATAGAAAAATTTATGATTCTGGCGTAGATCCTAAAATTTTTTTGAATGATTTTCTTGAGGTTTTATATTACCTAAAAAATATTAATTTTATAAAATTAGACGGAAATAATTTTTCTTTAAATGATCAAGATTTTAGTAATCTTTCCACAATATCTGAAAATTTAGATTCAAAAGACATAATCCTCTTTTGGCAATTTACACTAGATACAATTGAGGAAATTAACATAGTTTCAAATCCAAATTTATCAGTTGAAATGTTCCTTTTCAGATTGATGAGAATAAAAGGTTTTAAGGAGACAGATATTGAGGAAAGCTTTACTGGAAAAAATCCTGATACTTTAATTAAAGAACCTGAAAAAAAAGTTATAAGTAAAACAATAGATCAAATCAAAAATGTCTCACAACAAGAAAAAATTGAACTAAATTTAAATAAAGACGAAGTAATTAATGAACTTAAAATAGATTCATTTGAAAGTTTGATAAATTTATGTACGGAGAGAAAAGAAGCTAAGCTTAAATATGAGCTTGAAACTAATATAAATTTAGTTTCATTCTCTGAGGGTTTAATAGAAATATCTTTTAATGAAAACTTAGACAAAGACTTTATTAAAAATCTATCTAACAAACTGTACGAATGGACATCCAAGAGATGGATTATCTCTCTATCAAAAAACCGAGGACAAATTTCAAAAAAAGAAAAAAATAAAATTGACAAGAAAAAAATATTTGATGATGTTAAAAAGTCTGAAACATATAAAAAAGTGATCGAAGCATTTCCTGATGCAGAATTAATAAATGTTGAGTTAAAAGAGGATTAGAATGACAGATTTTTCAAAATTAATGGAAAAAGCTAAAGAAATTGAGAGCAAAATGAAAGAAAGCCAAGAAAACATTAAAAAGATCGAGGTTGAAGGTGTCTCAGGAGCTAATGATGTAAAGGTTACTCTAAATGGAGAGGGCACTATGATTTCAATTAAACTTAGTGAAAATGTTTTAAAAGAAGAAAAAGTAATATTAGAAGATCTCATAACTGCTGCTCATAATAACGCAAAATCACAACTTAAATCAAAAACAGCAGAGGAAATTTCTAAAGCCTCAGGAAATTTTGGAATACCTGGATTTAAGTGGCCTTTATAATTTAAATGCAAAATATTCCTGAAATAGATAATTTAATTAAACTAATTTCAAAACTACCGGGGTTAGGACCTAAGTCTGCAAAAAGAATAATTTTAAAAATGATTAATAACCGACAAGAATTACTTAAGCCTTTGGCTCAAAATTTGAGCGAAGTTTTTAAAAATGTTGTTAGATGTAAAATTTGTGGAACATTAAAGCCTAATACAATTGAGTGTAGTTATAATAATTGTGAAATAGTAGAAAAAAAATATAATAAAATTTGTGTTGTAGAAAATATTTCAGATCAGTGGGCAATAGAAAGTTCTTCAATTTTTCAAGGTTACTTCCATATTTTAGGGGGGACCCTCTCAAACAATAATAATAGTAATAGAGAGAACTTGCTTATTAATTCTCTTGTAGAAAGAATAAATAAAGATGATATTGAAGAAGTAATTTTAGCAACTAGCGCAACTGTAGAAGGTCAAACTACTGCATTTTATATTCAAGATAGTCTAAAAAAAACTGACGTCAAAGTTTCAAAACTAGCCCAAGGTTTACCAGTAGGTGGAGAAATCGAAAATTTAGATGATGGTACCCTTATATCTGCATTTAAAAATAGAAAAAAGATAGAGGCTTAGTTAGCTTTTTTTAATTAATCTGTTTAAGTGCAAGAGAGGTTCTGTATAGCCAGAAGGCTGTGACTTTCCATGAAAAATTAATTCACATGCTGCTTTAAAAGCAATAGATTTATCATAATCTGGTGACATACTTTCGTAGTTAAAGTCATCTTCATTCTGTTTATCTACAACTTTTGCCATTTTTTTTAAAATTTCAAGAACCTGTCTATTCGAACATAAGCCATGATGAAGCCAATTCGCGATATGTTGAGATGAAATTCTCAAAGTTGCTCTATCTTCCATTAATCCAATATCGTTTATATCGGGAACTTTGGAACAACCTATGCCTTGGTCAATCCATCTAACTACATAACCCAAAATAGTTTGAGCAGAATTTGAAATTTCAGTATTAATTTCATCAATAGACCAATTAGGACGATTTGCTATTGGAATAGTAAGAAGATCAGATAATTTTGATGGCTCTCTTTTTAATATTGCTTTTTGTTTTTCAAAAACATTTACTTCATGATAGTGCATAACATGTAATGCAGCAGCAGTGGGAGAAGGAACCCAAGCACAATTTGCTCCTGCATTTACATGTCCAATCTTTTGTTCCATCATTTCGTTCATTTTATCAGGCATAGCCCACATTCCTTTACCTATTTGAGCAACCCCTGAAAAACCACATTTTAAGCCTATATCTACATTATTATCCTCATAGGTTTTAATCCATTTGGATTCTTTCATATCTCCTTTTTTGATCATTGGTCCAGCCTCCATCGAGGTGTGCATCTCATCACCAGTTCTATCTAAAAATCCAGTGTTTATAAAAAATACTCTATCTTTAAGTGTTCTAATACATTCTTTAAGGTTTGCAGATGTTCTTCTTTCTTCATCCATAATTCCACACTTAATTGTATTTTTTTCTAATTTTAATACTTCTTCAACTTTTGTAAAAATTAAATTAGTAAATTCTGTTTCCTCTGGACCATGCATTTTTGGTTTAACAATATAAATTGACCCTTCTCTCGAATTACCTTTTCTTTTTAAATCATGAATACAAGCTGCTGAGGTTATGAAAGCATCCATTATTCCCTCAGGAACTTCTGATCCATCATTTAAAGTGATTGAAGGATTTGTCATTAAGTGTCCAACGTTTCTCACAAGCAAAAGACTTCTTCCGTGAAGTTTTAACTTTTCACCATTCAATGCAGTGTAACTCCTATCTGGATTAAGTTTTCTTTCTAATTCTTTACCATTTTTTTCAAATATTGATTTTAAATTTCCTTTCATCAATCCTAGCCAATTTCTATAACAAGTTACTTTATCTTCAGCATCTACTGCGGCTACACTATCTTCATGGTCACAAATTGTTGATACAGCAGACTCTATTATAATATCGCTTATACCAGCAGCATCTCTTGCAGCACTAAATGCTCTAGGATTAATAATTATTTCTAGATGAAGATTATTATTTTTTAAGATTATAGCATTTGGTTTGGCTGCATCACCTCTATGACCAATAAACTTCTCTAAATCTGATAAATTATATTCTTTATTTTCCTTATATATTGTGAGTTTTTTATTATTTACTGCAAAACCAGTAATATCCTTCCAATCAAGATCATTTATTGGAAAATATTTGTTCAAAAAGTTTCTAGTATATTTAATTACTTCTTGTCCTCTTAAAGGATCATATTTTTCACTTCCACTTTCTTCAGACTCTATTATATTTGATCCATAAAGACTGTCATATAAGCTTACCCATCTTGCATTCGCAGCATTCAAGGTATATCTAGAGTTCATTATTGGAACAACTAATTGTGGTCCTGCTATATTAGATATTTCCTCATCTAAATTTTTAGTTGCTATTTTGAAATCTTCACCTTCTTTTTTTAAATAACCTATTTCTTCCAAAAAATTTTTATATTTATTATAGTCAATCTCTTGATCTCTATTTTTTTTATGCCACAGATCTATTTCTTGTTGTAATGTTTCTCTGATTTCGAGTAATTTTTTATTTTTAGGTGCTAATTCATGCACCACTTTGTCAAAGCCTTTCCAGAACTCATCAGAGCCAACATTAGTATCCAGTAAAAGCTCATTTTTGACAAAATCAGCTAGATCTTTTGCTACCGATAAGTTGTGGATTTTGATGTATTGCTCTCTCATAAATTGAAAATCTTATAATAAATTGTAGTTTTTACGCAATCAAAATTACTTATTTTAACAATTTATTGCCTTTTTTGTTTATAATACATGCCTCAAATGAAAAATTACCTAAATTTTGAGACAGATATCAAAAATCTTGAAGAGGAATTAGATAAACTAAAGGACCCCTATAATCAGGAAGGTTTATCTGAAGTTGACACTTCAAGAATAAGCAAAGTTGAAGAAGAAATAAATGAAAAGTTAAAGAAAATTTATTCCAACTTAGACCCATGGCAGACAGCATTAGTTGCTCGTCATGAAGATAGACCTAAAGCAAAATTTTTTGTCGAAAATCTTTTTGATGATTTTATCCAACTTTCTGGAGATAGACATTATGGTGAGGACAAAGCTGTTATAGCTGGTTTTGCAAAATTTGACGGCAAATCTATTTTAGTAATTGGTCAAGAGAAGGGATCAGATCTTAATAAAAGAATAGATCACAATTTTGGAATGATGAGACCAGAGGGTTACAGAAAAACAATTAGACTTATGGAGTTAGCTAACAAGTTTAAAATTCCAATTATTTCTATTGTAGACACTCCAGGAGCATACCCAGGAGTTGGTGCAGAGGAAAGAGGTCAAGCGGAAGCAATAGCAAAATCTATTGAATGCTCTATGAAGTTGACAGTCCCTACCATTGCGATAATAATTGGAGAGGGTGGATCTGGAGGAGCAATAGCTTTAGCATCATCCAATAAAGTAATTATGCTTCAAAACGCAATATATTCTGTAATTTCCCCGGAAGGATGTGCTACCATTTTATGGAGAGACCCAAAAAAAACTTTAGAAGCTGCAACTGCAATGAAAATGTCATCCAGTGATCTTTTAAAATTAAATATAATTGATGAAATAATTCCAGAGCCAGTTGGAGGTGCTCATCGAGATAAGGATCTAATATTAGATAATGTTAGAGAATCATTAAAGAAAAATTTAGATTTTTTTGAGACTATGGATAAAGATGAAATTCTTACTCATAGAAAAAATAAATTTTTGTCAATTGGAAGAAATAAAGGGTTTACAACACAATCACAAGATGGAAATGATCTATCTATGAAGGCAAGTGTACTTGAAAATATTAATCAAAACTTTAAAAAGAATTCCAAAGTTTATTATGGCGTAGCTGCTGCAATTTTAGTAATATTATTTTTAAGCATTCTTTTATAAAGCACCACAACAATGCTTGAATTTTTTTCCTGTAGCCTCACATCTTTCGTTTCTAGAAATTTTACCTTCTCTATTTAGTACAAGTAAGCATTTTGGATTATTATTTATATTTATATTTTTTTCATTTTGAACTTCATTTTGGTCATCATTTTTTTCTATAAGTTTTAAATTAAATAAAATTGTAATTAAATCATACTTAAGTTTACTTAATAAATTTTCAAAAAGTGTAAATGCTTCTTTTTTATATTCAACCAAAGGATCTCTTTGTCCATAAGATCTTAAACCAATGACTTGTCTTAATTGCTCTAAATATTGAATATGTAATTTCCAATTTTGATCAATTAGTTGTAAAAAGATTCTTTTTTCTATTTCGTTATATTGCTCTTCATTTAACATTTTTATTCTTTCTTCTCTTGAACTTTTAAATTTATTTTTTATTTTTTCTTCAAAAGCCTTATTTTCAAGATTAACTAATTCATTAATTTCACTTTCTTTAAATGATTTTCCAAATAAAGATTTTAATTGCATATTGATTTCATTTGACCCTGCATTGGCTAACTTTTTTGTTTTTTTCATTTTCAAATCATCAATAATATCATCTAGAAAATTTTCAGAATATTGCTTTGAGTCTTTATTTTCTATTACTTCATTTCTTTGTGAAAATATTACTTGCCTTTGATCGTTTAAAACATTGTCAAACTTTAAAAGAGTTTTTCTAATATCAAAATTTCTTGCCTCAACTTTTTGTTGTGCTCTTTCTAATGCTTTATTTATCCAAGGATGGTCTATGCTTTCTCCATCTTTAAGTCCGAGTTTTTCAAGTATATTATTCATAGACTCAGACCCAAATATTCTCATTAAATCGTCCTCTAAACTTACATAGAATATAGAACTACCTTCATCACCTTGTCTACCTGATCTTCCTCTCGCTTGATTATCTACTCTCCTACTTTCCATTCTTTCTGTACCAATGACAAACAATCCTCCCAATTTTTTTATCTCAGCTTTATCACTTTCATCCTGACCTCCCAATTTGATATCAACACCTCTTCCTGAAATACTTGTAGTAATAATTATTGAGTTTTTTTTCCCTGCATCTGCAATAATTTCAGCTTCTCTTTGGTGATTTTTTGCATTTAAAACTGTATGTTTTATATTTTTATTATCCAATAGATTTGAGAAGTGTTCAGATTTATTTATACTTGAAGTGAAAACTAACAATGGTTGTCCTTTTTCGTTACATTCAACAATCTTACTAATTATTGCCTCATCTTTTTCTTTACTAGTTCTAAATATTTGATCGTTCGAATCTTTTCTGATCATCTGCTTATTAGTAGGAATCGATACTACTGGTAGATTATAAATTTCAAAAAACTCTTCTGACTCTGTTAAGGCTGTACCAGTGCAACCAGCTATTTTTTTGTAGAGCTTAAAGAAATTTTGGTAGGTAATTGATGCTAAAGTTTGATTTTCAGCATTAATTGTTAAATTTTCTTTCGCTTCTAGACTTTGATGAAGGCCATCACCAAACCTTCTTCCTGGTAATTGTCTACCTGTTTGTTCATCAATTATTATTATTTGCCCATCTTTAACAATGTAATCTCTACCACTCTGAAAAAGATGGATGGCACGTAATGATTGATTTACTAAATGTACAATATGGAGGTTTTCTGGATCGTAAAAATTTTTATTTTTAAGTATTCCAGCATTTGAAAATATACTTTCAACATTATCCACACCTTTATTAGTTAATAAAATATTTCTATCCTTTTCATCTATTTCAAAATCCTCTTCTTTTAAATTTTTTACAAGTTTATCAACAGCTATATATTGATTAGTTTTATCTTCCGTTGCTCCAGAAATTATTAGAGGTGTTCTAGCCTCATCAATTAAACAAGAGTCAATTTCATCAACAATCGCATAATTATGTTCTCTTTGAACCATAGTTTCTTTAGAAAATTTCATATTATCTCTTAAATAATCGAAGCCCAATTCACTATTAGTAGAATAAGTTATATCTTTTGAATAATTTTCTTTTCTTTCCAAATCATCTTGCCCAGTATTAATATATCCACAACTTAAACCTAAAAACTCATAAATCTTACCCATATTCTCGCTATCTCTTTTAGCCAAATAATCATTTACAGTTACTATATGGACACCTTTTTTTTCAAGAGCATTAAGGAAAGCTGCAAGAGCTATGGTTAATGTTTTACCTTCTCCAGTTTTCATTTCTGCAATTTTATTCTCATGGATTACAACACCACCAATTAGCTGAACATCAAAGTGTCTTTCATTTCTAATTCTTTTAGAGGCTTCCCTAACCATTGAGAAAGCTTCGGGTAATACTTCGTTTAAACTTTTTCCATTTTTAATATCTTCAATTAGTTTCTCAGTTTTTTTTGGGAACATTTCATCAGATAAATTTTCTAAATTTTTTTCTAAAAGATTAACTTTATTGACTATTTGCTGAATTCGGCCTAGTTCCTTTTCATTTCCGCTTTTAATAAGCTTTGAAAATATATTAAGTGGGTTGAACATTTTGATATAAAATTAAATATTAGAAATATATAGTAATTAATTAATTATTTTAAATATCATGAAATTTAACATAAACAATTTTATAAATAATAGCAGCCAAAGCTCTAAAATTGTTGATTTTCAGGATTTAGATCATATTGATGGAGTTTCAATTTCTGCAGTAAGCGCTGGCTTATATAAATTTAAGAGAGATGAATTAGTTTTATTTTATTTTAGAGATGGTGCAAGTTATGCCTCTGTATATACTCAATCAAAGTTAATATCAGAAAATCTAAAATGGAATAAAAAAATTAAAGCAAAAAAAATATTTGCATTATTAGTTAACACTAGAAATGCCAATGCATTAACAGGTCCAGAAGGCTATGATGCATTGAAGAAAATTTCTTTAGACTTATCCTTAAAATTAACTGAGATACAGAAGAGAGATGAAGATGCTCCGAAACAAATTTCTTCAAAAGAAATACTTTTTGGTTGCACAGGTACTATAGGAGAGAGATTTCCATTAGAAAAAATTAAAACTTCATTGCCAGAATTAGTTGAGAAAATAAAATATACACAAAATAAATTAATCTGGATGAAAGCTGCGATGGGCATAATCACAACAGATTTAAAACCCAAAGTATCAATGGCTGAAACAAAAATTGGTTCATCAACAATAAAAATTTATGGAATTGCAAAAGGCTCAGGCATGATTTATCCAAATATGGCAACTACATTAGGTTTTATATTTACTGATGCAACTTTATCCTCATCAGTTTTAAATGATGTCTTAAAAAACAATATAAAGACAACATTCAATGCAATTTCATGTGATGGTGACACAAGTACAAATGATATGGTTTCAATATTTTCAACAAGCAAAGTTAATCATTCAGAAATTAAAAAATATAGTGATAGTAAACTTAAAAATTTTAACAAGGCAGTTCATGACGTTTTGTTGAATTTAGCAAAGCAAGTTGTTTCTGATGGAGAAGGAGCTTCTAAATTTATTTCTATTAATTGTATTAATTGCAGAACTGAAAAAGATGCAAAAAATATATCTTTTAAAATTGCAAACTCATTATTAGTTAAAACAGCAATTACGGGAGAAGATCCAAACTGGGGAAGAGTAGCTATGGCAATTGGAAACAGTGACTCAAAAATTAATGAACAAAAATTGTCTATTTCTTTTGGACCATATAAAATCTATCACAAGGGATCTCTATACAAATCCTATGACGAAGAAAAAGTTAAGGAATACATGAAAGGTAAGACAATTGAAATAGAAGTAGATATTGGTCAAGGGATTAAAAAATTTAAATCGTACACAATGGATTTAACAAAAAAATATATAGAAATTAACGCTGATTATAGGACTTAGCTATATTGAAATTTTAAAGGTTAATATTTAGATAACGAATATGATTAAATATTTACTAAAATGTAAAGATTGTGAGCAAGAATTTGAAAGCTGGTTTAGTGCCTCAAATGAATATGATAGATTACTAAAATTAAAACTTTTAAGTTGTCAATCCTGTGATTCAATAAATGTTGAAAAGTCCCTCATGTCTCCTAATTTATTGAACACTAAAAAAAAGGAAAATTTAAAAGAAATAAAAAAATATAAAGAGGTTCGAAAAAAACTTTCCGATTACAAAAAATTTGTAAAAGATAATTTTGAGTATGTGGGAGAAAATTTTACCTATAAGGCAAGATCAATTCATTATGACAAAAAGAAACCAAAAAAAGGTATTTATGGTAGTGCCTCACTTAAAGATGTTAAAGAATTAAGAGAAGAAGGAATAGATACTGACATTATACCCTGGATTGACGACGATAAAAATTAAACTTTTTTGAATTCTGAAATATAATTTACGGATTTGTCAGAAGTAACAGACCATTTATTTAAGATAGGATTAAAAGTCATTCCATCAATTTTTTTTAATTTTAATGAATTTTTTTTACAAATATCTGTTAAATACTCTGGTTTAACAAATTTCTCCCAATCGTGAGTACCTATTGGAAGCCACTTTAAAACATATTCTGCTCCCACAATTGCAAATAAATAAGATTTAAGTGTTTTGTTTAAAGTAGCAATGAACATCACACCTGATTTTTTTAAAAACTTTGAACTTTCTTTAATGAAAAAATCAATATCTTCAACATGTTCAACAATTTCCATATTCAAAATAATATCAAATCTTCTCTTAATTTTTAAATTTTCTGGAGAGGAATTGTAATATTTAATTTTAAGTTTACTTTTTTTTAAATGATACTTAGCAACTTGTATATTTTTAAAAGAAGCATCTATACCAACAACATCTGCTCCTAGTCTAGCCATGGGCTCTGAAAGTAATCCACCACCACATCCGATATCCAAAATACTTAAGCCTTTAAATGGCTGATGTTCTTTTTTAATTTTAAACTCAGATAAAATTGTATCTCTTATGTATTTTATTCTGATGGGGTTAAATTTATGTAATGGCTTAAATTTTCCATTAGGATCCCACCATTCCTCAGCTATTTTTGAAAATTTTTCTATTTCTTTTTTATTTATTGTGTTATTTTTCATTGTTTATTGACATTACAATCAAGATGTATTTTATCAATATATTTTAATTTATATTAAAAAAAATTATCAATGAAAATAATTGTATTAAAATTTGGGGGTACTTCAGTTGGTACAACTGACAGAATTAAAAAAGTTGCAAAAATTATTGCTAAATATAAAAAAAAATACAAAGTAATTGTACTTTCTTCAGCGATGAGTGGTGTGACAAATAATTTAATTAATTTATCTAAAAAAATTAGCAAAAACTTTTCAGACTCAGAATACGATGTTTTAGTTTCATCGGGAGAACAAGTGTCCTGTGCACTAATTTCAGGAGAATTGATTAATAAAGGTTTCAATTCAAGATCTTGGATGTCATGGCAAATCCCTATTAACACAGAGGGAAAATACAAATTTTCAAGAATTAATAAAATTAACAAAAGTCAAATTGTGAGTTATTTAAAAAAAGGTGGAATACCCATAATCACAGGATTTCAAGGTATTAATAAAAAAAATAGAATAACCACTATTGGTAGGGGTGGCACAGATGCAAGCGCAATTATGTTTGCTAAGTTTTTCAATGCTGAAAAATGTATAATATATACAGATGTGGATGGTGTTTATTCTACAGATCCAAATAAGCTTAAGTCAGCTAAAAAAATAAAAGTTATTTCTTATGAGGAAATGCTAGAAATGGCCTCTCTTGGTGCTAAAGTTATGCAACCTCACTCAATTCAAGATGCAAGATTGAATAGGGTAGATATAGAGGTGAGATCTTCTTTTACAGATAAGGAAGGCACTCTAATAACAAAAAGAAAAAATATAATAAATAATAAGATTATAACAGGTATTTCTAATACAACTAATGATGCCAAAGTTACTCTCTTGGGTGTTAGAGACAGGCCTGGTATTGCAGCATCAATTTTTAAACCTCTATCTGAAAATTCTATAAATGTAGATATGGTAGTTCAAAATATTTCTGCTAATGGAAAAGAAACAGATTTAACTTTTACGATAAAATCAGATGATCTTAACAAAACAAAAAAAATTATTTCTCAAAATAAAAAAATAAATTTTAGAGATTTGATATTTGACAAAAATGTTTCAAAAGTATCAATAATTGGAGTAGGAATGGTTACTACTCCTGGAGTTACTTATAGAATGTTCCAGTCACTTGCTAAGCAAAAAATAAACATTCAAGTAATATCTACTTCAGAAATAAAAATTTCTGTATTGATAGATAAAAAGAATGTAAGAAAAGCTATATCTTCTCTACACAAAGAATTTAAATTAAATAAATAATTTATGAACATTAGACCATTTAGAGAAATTAAAAGAAGAAAAACTAAAGAAATTAATGTTGGTCATATAAAAGTTGGAGGAGATAATCCAATTTCTGTTCAATCAATGACTAATACTTTAACTAAAGATGTTAAACAAACTGTAGAACAAATCGAACAAATTGAAGAAGCGGGAGCAGATATAGTAAGGGTATCATGTCCTGATGCTGACTCAACGAAAGCACTTAAAGATATAGTTAAAAATACTTCTATTCCAATAGTTGCTGATATACATTTTCACTACAAAAGAGCAATAGAGGCAGCAGAGAGTGGCGCTGCTTGTCTAAGAATCAACCCCGGTAATATTGGTGATAAAAAAAAAATTAAAGAAGTAATTTCAGCTGCAAAAAATAACAATTGTTCTATTAGAATTGGTGTTAATGCTGGATCTCTAGAGCAAGATTTATTGGAAAAATATAAAGAACCTTGTCCAGAAGCTTTAGTTGAGAGTGCATTAAGAAATATAAGTATTGTTGAAGACTTTGATTTTTATAAATTTAAAGTAAGTGTAAAATCCTCTGATGTATTTTTATCCATTGAAGCTTACAGACAACTTTCTAAGGTTACTGATTATCCACTTCATCTAGGTATCACTGAGGCAGGATCTTTTTTACCAGGAAGTATAAAATCATCTATTGGATTCGGATCACTCCTTATGAGTGGTATTGGAGATACTATAAGAGTCTCTTTATCTGATGATCCAGTAGAGGAGATAAAAGTTGGAAATGAAATACTTAAATCATTAAATTTAAGAAATAGAGGGGTAAAAATTATTTCTTGCCCATCTTGTGCAAGACAAGCTTTTGATGTAATTCAAACTGTTAAAAAGTTAGAAAACAAACTATCACATATCAAAACCCCCATTTCTTTATCTATAATTGGATGTGTAGTTAATGGACCAGGTGAGGCAGCACAAACTGATATAGGTATTACTGGAGGAGGAAAAGGTAATAACATGCTTTATTTAAATGGAGTTGAAACAAAAAAAATATCAAGTGAAGAGATGATTACTAGAATTGTAAGATTGGTAGAAGAAAAAGCAGAGGAAATCGAAAAAGCCAAATAATGGTACCTTTATCAAAAGTTAAAGATTTAATCGCAAGACATTCCAAATTGGAAAAAGAGCTTTCTTCTCAAGAAATTAATAAAAAATCTTTTGCAGAAAAGTCAAAAGAATACTCCGACTTAAGTGATATCATTAAAGAAGCAGTTTCATACTTTAATTTTAAGAAAAATAAGGATGAATTAGAAAATTTAATTAATGATAATGACACAGATAAAGAGATGAAAGATTTAGCTGTAAGTGAGTTGAGTGAGCTTGAAAAAAATAATGAGAGTTATGAAAAAAAAATAAAACTATTTTTATTACCAAAGGATGAGGCAGACACAAAAAATGCAATGATAGAAATTAGAGCTGGAACAGGGGGGTTGGAGGCAAGTTTATTTGCATCCGATTTATTTAAGATGTACGAAAAAGTAAGTCATAAAAAAAGATGGTTACTTGAGGTAATATCTATTTCAAAGAGTGATGCCGGTGGATTAAAAGAAGTTATAGCATCAATCAAAGGAAAAAATATTTATTCTTCACTAAAATATGAAAGTGGAGTTCATAGAGTTCAAAGGGTTCCAGATACTGAAACTCAAGGAAGGGTTCATACATCTGCCGCTACAGTTGCTGTAATGCCTGAAGCAGAAGAGGTTGATGTTAAAATAGAAGACAAGGATTTAAGAATTGATGTATTTAGAAGTAGTGGTCCAGGGGGTCAAAGTGTAAATACAACAGACTCCGCAGTCAGAATTACTCATATTCCAACTGGAATAGTCGTCAGTCAACAAGATGAAAAATCGCAAATAAGAAATAAAGAAAAAGGATTAAAAATCCTAAGATCAAGAATTTATGAATTAGAACGGCAAAAAAGAGATGAAGAAAGGTCAAAAGATAGAAAAAGTAAAATTGGTACAGGAGATAGATCCGAAAGAATAAGAACGTATAATTTTCCACAGGGAAGAGTTACAGATCATAGAATAAATTTAACATTACATAAATTATCTGAATTTATGGAAGGTGAAATATTTGACGAGATGATTGAAAATTTAGTGATTCAAGCTCAGGAAAATGAACTTAGTAACATATAAAAATGAATTACAATCAAATTTTAAAAAAAGGTGCGAATCTTTTAAAAAAAAATAAAATTAAAAATCCAAATCTTGATGTAGAATTAATTTTATCAAAAGCAATAAATAGAAAAAGAGAGGAAATTTTATTAAATACAAATAATAAATTGAAAAATAGAGAAATAAAGAAATTTAAACATTTTTTATTAAGGAGATATCAAAAAGAGCCAATTGCATATATTCTTGGTTATAAGCATTTTTGGAAACACAAGTTTTTTACAAATAGATCTGTTTTGATTCCACGGCCAGATACTGAATTAGTTATCGAAGAAACCTTGAAGTATCTACCTTATGATAAGTCAAAAAAAATTCTAGATGTTGGAACTGGATCTGGTTGTATTGTACTTTCTTTAGTAAAAGAAAGGCCAAAAAGTAGAGCAACAGCTATAGATATATCTACAAAAGCCATAAATGTTGCAAAAACTAATGCAAAATTACATCAATTAGAAAATAAAATTAATTTTATTAATATCGATATTGACAAATATAAATCTTATAACTATGATTTAATTATATCTAATCCACCATACATTAATAGTATAGAATTTAATAGATTAGATGATGATATAAAATTCCATGAACCTAAATTAGCTTTATCAGGAGGTTTTGACGGTTTTAGGGATTTAAAAAAAATAATTATAAAAAGTAATAAATTGTTAAAAATAAACGGAAAATTAATACTTGAGATTGGGGATAAACAAAAAAATCAATGTGTAAGAATACTTAATGAAAACAAATTCTTCATTAACCAAATTTCTAAAGATTTATCTGGAAAAGAAAGATGCATTATAAGCACTAGACTACAATAATGAATAATTTTAAAAATAATAATAGAAGAAGTCGGTTTAAGCCAAATGGCGATAGAAGTTTTAGAAGAAACGGAAATGGCCATAAAACAAATGGGGATTATAGTAATGGATCTGCTTTTAAAAGAAGACATCCAGGAAAAAATAATCAAAATGCTGCAAAACTTATAGAGAAATACAATGATCTAGCACGAGAAGCTCTTTCAAATGGAGACAAAATTTTGTCCGAAAACTACTTACAGCATTCGGAACACTTTTCTAGAATTCTTATATCTCAAGAAAATTCAAGAAATCATATTGAAAAATCATCTGAGACTAACCCTACTAATCAAGAAAAAATTGAAACTGAAAATAAACAAGCAGACGCTACAACAATTAAATAAATTACATTTTAGAAATTAAATCAGATTTTAGAACATCAATCTTAATTTTACTTACCTCAAATATTTTACGTTGATTCCCTTTTAATATTTTTCCAGATGGAAGTTTAAGCTTTTGTGAATTTATTTTTTTTCCATTTTCAATAACTTCATAGTGTAAATGAGGACCTGTAGAAAGTCCTGTAGATCCCACATAACCAATAATTTGACCTTGTTTAACTCTTACACCTTTTTTTATACCTCTACCAAACTTTGACATGTGAGCATAAACAGTTTGATAGACTCTATTATGTTTAATTTTTACACAATTACCACCACCCCCACACCACTGAGCTCTTACAACTAAACCATCACCTGATGCTAAAATAGGAGTACCAGTTGGAGCAGCAAAATCAGTTCCTGTATGCATTTTTGTAAAACCTAGAATTGGATGTTTCCTTTTTCCAAATGATGAAGACAATCTAGCTCCGTTAATTGGAGTTTTCATCAAAGTTTTTTTCATACTTTTTCCATTTTCATCAAAATAATCGATTTTGTTTTTTTCATACTCATGTCTGTAAAGTTTAAGATCTTTATTTTGCAAATTTAAATTAGCAAATATTATATTGCCAGTTTCAATTACTTTTCCATCTTTGTTTAAGAATTCTTCATATATAATTTGAAAACTGTCATTTTTCCAAATATCTCTTTGAAAATCTACTTGAAAACCATAAAGTCTGGCAAATTCAATAATAATATTTGGTTTTATTTTTAAGTTCAATGCAGATTGATAGAGACTGTTGGTAATTATACTTTCTTTATAGGATATAACTTTGGTAAGTTCTTTTTCTAATATTTTTGAATTAAAAGTATTTTTTTTGTAGTCTCGTACGTAGTATATTTCTTCTTTTTTATTGATTTCGATTATAAATTTTTCAAGTTTAGGATTATTTTTTTTATCTATTTTAAAAAAAATTTTTTGATTAGGTCTTAATATTTTTATTTTTTTATTTTTTTTTACTGTTTCAAGAAATAATTTTTTTTCATTTAGTGGTATTTTAACTCCATAAATTATACTCTCGTAACTGTCACCATCTTTAATAATATATTGGAATTCTGAATATCTATTCTCTAATTTAGAAGTTATTTTTGTAAATACTTTTTGTAGATAAAGATTTTGTAGAGTTTTTTTTAAGTATTCATTTTGTAATTTCTTATTATTGTCATACAAATAAGTAACAAAAATTGAGATAGTAATAAGTAAAATTATCCAAATAAAATGAGAAAATGATTTCGTTTTTTTTTTTAATTTATTAAACACAATATTATTGATAGCTTAAAAATGTTGATTTATATGACTTTTTAACACATTTTTTTTTATCTAAAAACTTGATTTATAAATTATTTCCAATATAAGCGTCACACTCAACATATAAAAAATGTTATTTATTGGGCTTTATAGTCCAATTAGCTATTTGAATTGTTAAAATTTTAAGAAGAGAAGTGTGGACGGTTAAGGTTACCAAAATTTGTCGTACACACTTCAACATTATACAAATATTATTCTTAGTATTTGTATAGAAGCTAGTGTGCGCCGTTTTTAAACTTGAGAGTTTGATCATGGCTCAGAACGTACGCTGGCGGCACGCCTTATACATGCAAGTCGAACGAAGTAGCAATACTTAGTGGCAGACGGGTGAGTAACATGTAGGTATCTACCCTTTGGTGAGGAATAACACGAGGAAACTTGTGCTAATACCTCATAAGTCTTTACGGAGAAAGCTTTATGCGCCAAAGGATGAGCCTGCACTTGATTAGTTTGTTGGTGGGGTAATGGCCTACCAAGACTTTGATCTATAGCTGATCTGAGAGGATGATCAGCCACATTGGGACTGAGACACGGCCCAAACTCCTACGGGAGGCAGCAGTAGGGAATATTGCACAATGGAGGAAACTCTGATGCAGCGATGCCGCGTGAGTGAAGAAGGCCTTTGGGTTGTAAAGCTCTTTCGTCGGGGAAGAAAATGACTGTACCCGAATAAGAAGGTCCGGCTAACTTCGTGCCAGCAGCCGCGGTAATACGAAGGGACCTAGCGTAGTTCGGAATTACTGGGCTTAAAGAGTTCGTAGGTGGTTAAAAAAGTTGGTGGTGAAATCCCAGAGCTTAACTCTGGAACTGCCATCAAAACTTTTTAGCTAGAGTATGATAGAGGAAAGCAGAATTTCTAGTGTAGAGGTGAAATTCGTAGATATTAGAAAGAATACCAATTGCGAAGGCAGCTTTCTGGATCATTACTGACGCTGAGGAACGAAAGCATGGGTAGCGAAGAGGATTAGATACCCTCGTAGTCCATGCCGTAAACGATGTGTGTTAGACGTTGGAAATTTATTTTCAGTGTCGCAGCGAAAGCATTAAACACACCGCCTGGGGAGTACGACCGCAAGGTTAAAACTCAAATGAATTGACGGGGACCCGCACAAGTAGTGGAGCATGTGGTTTAATTCGAAGATACGCGCAGAACCTTACCAACACTTGACATGTTCGTCGCGACTCTAAGAGATTAGAGTTTTCGGTTCGGCCGGACGAAACACAGGTGCTGCATGGCTGTCGTCAGCTCGTGTCGTGAGATGTTGGGTTAAGTCCCGCAACGAGCGCAACCCTCACTTTTAGTTGCCATCATTTAGTTGGGCACTCTGAAAGAACTGCCAGTGATAAGCTGGAGGAAGGTGGGGATGACGTCAAGTCCTCATGGCCCTTACGTGTTGGGCTACACACGTGCTACAATGGCATTTACAATAGGAAGCAAGATGGCGACATCAAGCAAATCCTAAAAAGATGCCTCAGTTCGGATTGTACTCTGCAACTCGAGTACATGAAGCTGGAATTACTAGTAATCGCGGATCAGCGCGCCGCGGTGAATACGTTCCCGGGTCTTGTACACACCGCCCGTCACACCATGGGAGTTGGTTCTACCTTAAGGCAAGGTTTAAAACCCTTGACTACGGTATAGTCAGCGACTGGGGTGAAGTCGTAACAAGGTAGCCGTAGGGGAACCTGCGGCTGGATTACCTCCTTTCTAAGGATGATTAAGGATTATTTCTTAATCTAAATAATATAACAGGTTAATGTTGACCGTCCTCATTTCTCTTTTTAAAATAGTGTTTCTCCTTTTGCACAAAGGGGCCGGTAGCTCAGTTGGTTAGAGCACACCCTTGATAAGGGTGGGGTCGAAAGTTCGAGTCTTTCTCGGCCCACCATTTTCTGGGGGATTAGCTCAGCTGGGAGAGCGCCTGATTTGCATTCAGGAGGTCAGCGGTTCGATCCCGCTATCCTCCACCATGAAACACTTAGCTATTTTATTCGTAAATATTTTATAATTATTATCAATATCTATATCCGATTGTTCAAAATTTTGAACAATCAATAAATATTCGAATAGATGAATATTTAAAAAAATTTGATTCAACACAGAATTTTTTTCTGTGCATAAATCAAGCGTTTAAGGGCGTGTGGCGGATGCCTTGGCACTGAAAGCCGATGAAGGACGTGGTATACTGCGATAAGTTACGGGGAGCTGTATGCAAGTTTTGATCCGTAAATTTCCGAATGGGGAAACCCACCACTTTATGTGGTACTTTAAACTGAATACATAGGTTTAAAGAGACAACCCGGAGAACTGAAACATCTAAGTAACCGGAGGAAAAGAAATCAATTGAGATTCCGTTAGTAGTGGCGAGCGAAAGCGGAACAGGCCAGTAGATTTGTTAAAAAAATTTGAATAGTTTGGAAAAGCTAACCACAGAGGGTGATAGTCCCGTATGAGTAATGTTTAACAAATTTCTTGAGTAAAGCGGGACACGTGAAATCCTGCTCGAATGTAGGGGGACCACCCTCTAAGCCTAAATACTCTTCAGTGACCGATAGTGAACTAGTACCGTGAGGGAAAGGTGAAAAGAACCCCTATTAGGGGAGTGAAATAGAACCTGAAACCGCATGCCTACAATCAGTCGAAGCTCTTTTTAGAGTGACGGCGTACCTTTTGTATAATGGGTCAGTGACTTAATTTATAAAGCGAGCTTAAGCCATCTAGGTGTAGGCGTAGCGAAAGCAAGTCTTAATAGGGCGATTAGTTTTATGAATTAGACCCGAAAACGAATGAGCTTACCATGAGCAGGTTGAATGCAAGGTAACACTTGCTGGAGGACCGAACCAGTTGACGTTGAAAAGTCTTTGGATGACTTGTGGTAAGGGGTGAAAGGCCAACCAAATTCGTAGATAGCTGGTTTTCCGCGAAAACTATTTAGGTAGTGCGTTGAATAAATATGCGTTTAGAGGTAGAGCACTAAATGGGCTAGGGGGAAGAGATTCTTACCAAACCTAATAAAACTCCGAATGCTAAACGTAGTTCTTCAACAGACAGACTGTGGGTGCTAAGGTCCATGGTCGAGAGGGAAAGAGCCCAGACCACCAGATAAGGTCCCAAAATTGTGATTAAGTGTGAAAGGATGTGGAAATTCCATAACAGCCGGGAGGTTGGCTTAGAAGCAGCCATCCTTTAAAGATAGCGTAACAGCTCACCGGTCTAATAGAGTTTCTGCGCCGAAGATGTAACGGGGCTAAAATCACATACCGAATCTGTGGGTTTATAAAGTTTTAGGACTTTATAAGCGGTAGCGGAACGTTCTGTAAGCCTGTAAAGGGATACCCGTGAGGGATCCTGGAGGTATCAGAAGTGCGAATGCTGACATGAGTAACGATTAAAGAAGTGAAAAACTTCTTCGCCGAAAATCCAAGGGTTTCTGCGCAAGGTTAATCCGCGCAGAGTTAGTCGGCCCCTAAGACGAGGGCGAAAGCCGTAGTCGATGGAAATAAGGTTAATATTCCTTAACCTGATGGTAGTGACGGATTTTGTAAGTTGTGTGTTCTTAATGGATTGAACATGCTGCGAAAAAGTCCCAGGAAATAGCTCCATCATTAAGACCGTACCCTAAACCGACACAGGTGGATTAATAGAGTATATTTAGGCGCTTGAGAGAATGATGTTGAAGGAACTCGGCAAAATGCTTCTGTAACTTCGGAATAAAGAAGACCTTTTTTTGGGCAACCATTAAAAGGTGGCACAAGCCAGGGAGAAGCGACTGTTTATCAAAAACACAGGGCTCTGCTAACACGTAAGTGGATGTATAGGGTCTGACGCCTGCCCGGTGCTGGAAGGTTAATGCGATGGGTGCAAGCTCATTTCTGAAGCCCCAGTAAACGGCGGCCGTAACTATAACGGTCCTAAGGTAGCGAAATTCCTTGTCGGGTAAGTTCCGACCTGCATGAATGGCGTAACGATTTCTCCGCTGTCTCCAACATCAACTCAGTGAAATTGAATTCTCCGTGAAGATGCGGAGTTCGCGTAGTTAGACGGAAAGACCCCGTGCACCTTTACTGCAACTTTACATTGGTGTTAGGAAAAACATATTTAGTATAGGAGGGAGACATTGAAGCGTTGGCGTCAGTTAACGTGGAGTCACCAGTGAAATACCTCTTTTGTTTTTCTTGACATCTAACTGATAGCCGTTATCCGGCATCAAGACATTGTATGGTGGGTAGTTTGACTGGGGCGGTCGCCTCCCAAACAGTAACGGAGGCGTGCGAAGGTAAGCTCAGAACGGTCAGAAATCGTTCGTAGAGTGCAATGGCATAAGCTTGCCTGACTGTGAGACTGACAAGTCGAGCAGAGTCGAAAGACGGTCATAGTGATCCGGTGGTTCTGAGTGGAAGGGCCATCGCTCAACGGATAAAAGGTACGCCGGGGATAACAGGCTGATACTGCCCAAGAGCTCATATCGACGGCAGTGTTTGGCACCTCGATGTCGGCTCATCACATCCTGGGGCTGGAGCAGGTCCCAAGGGTTTGGCTGTTCGCCAATTAAAGTGGTACGTGAGCTGGGTTCAGAACGTCGTGAGACAGTTCGGTCCCTATCTGCTATGCGTGTAGAAGAATTGAGAGGAGCTGTCCCTAGTACGAGAGGACCGGGATGGACGTACCACTGGTGGACCGGTTGTAGCGCCAGCTGCAGTGCCGGGTAGCTAAGTACGGACGAGATAACTGCTGAAAGCATCTAAGCGGGAAACTCACCTCAAAACTAGTTCTTCCTATAGAGCCGTGGTAGACCACCACGTTGATAGGCTGGGTGTGGAAGCGCAGTAATGCGTGCAGCTGACCAGTACTAATAGCTCAATTGGCTTGATTTATGCACTGAAAAAAATTTTTATTCGTATTTTAAATTATTCTTTAATCCAATCTAATTAGGACCTATTTATATAGGATTACTTAAAAATAAAAAGTTGACGATTATATACAGAAAATTACGAACAATTTCGGGACTAATAATAAGATCTTTTTTTTTCCCACTTAATTTTATTTTATTCACACTAATTATTCTAATTAGTAAAATAAAATTAATTAGAGTTGGGAAAATTAAATCTGATTGGTTAGGTGAGTTCGTTATTAGATCCGAGATTTATGTTCATGAAAAAAAAAGATTTTATTCCAACAGCTTAGATTTTTTAATTATTAATAAATACATATCAAATAAATTTTTTTATAAAAAATTAAAATCAAAAATTAGAGTTTATCCAACAATTTTTTTAGATACATTGTATTTAATAGACTTTTTTTCAAAATATTTCCCATCATTAGATAAACATAAAGCTTTTAGAAACGATCAGCAAAGAGATACATTACGAGTTTTAGATAAAGAACCTGTTTTTTTTGATATTAGTGTTAAGGAGAAAGATAAAGGAGAACAAATTCTTAAAAATATAATTAAAAAAGATTTTAAAGGGATTGTTTTATTTTGTGTCAGAAACAAAGATTATAACCATAAATATTTTAATGATCGAGATTGGCGTTATTTAAATTATAGAGATTACTCTTTTGAAGATTTTTTGCCTGCAGCTGAGTTTTTAGCTAATAAAAATTATATTGTTCTTAGAATGGGTAAATTTAACAGCTCAAAACTTAATTTCCATAATAAAAATATAATTGATTATTCAACATCTAGTTGGAGAAGTGATTTTATGGATTATTATCTAGGCTATAAATCTAGTTTTTGTATATCAACGCAAACAGGTATGGATTGCTTTGCTAGACTTTTTAGAAAACCATTTGGGACTATTGTTAATCCTATAGAGGATATTTTTTATTTCCAAAAAAATTGGAATCATATTTTTGGATTTATAAATGAAATTGATAAAGATAAAATACTTAAACTTGACGATGTTATTTCAAATAAACTACATTTATTAAGCACTCTAGAAACAATAGATGAAAGTAAATATAGACTGATCAAAAATAAAAAAGATGAAATATTAGATTTAGTAGAAGAAGTTTGTAATTCGCATGAAAAACAAAATAATATAAAAAATGAAGATAGAAAACTTGAGAAATTATTTTGGAATAAATTCTTAAAAAATAAGTTAACCAAAAAAAAAATTACCCAATCAGGTATGGATGATCAATTAGAAATCAATGCAAATATTTGTTTAAAGTTTCTAGAAAAAAATAAGCATTTATTTTAAAATAAACTTAGTTATTTATAATATTATGTAAATAAGTAAACATTTACATATATTTTATTAACTGCTATATGAATAATTTATCTAAGCAAATAACTAACCATAATGACAATAATAAAAAATAACTTTGTAAAAAAATCAAATGTTAGATGTTTGCATTACAGAAACAGAATTTTACAACTATCACAAAAAGTAGGAGCTCTACATATTGGAGGATCCTTCTCCTCTGTTGAAATACTTGATGCAATTTATAACGTTTTAAAAAAAAAAAATGATAAATTTATTCTTTCAAAAGGTCATTGTGGTATTTTGCAGTATGTTATTCTTGAAGATAAAAAAATAATCTCAAAAAAATTTTTAGAGAGTTATTGTCAAAAAAATAGCAAATTAGGTGTTCATCCTGACTATGGTAATCCAGGTATAGAGGCCTCTACAGGCTCCCTTGGACATGGTTTGGGAATAGCTTCAGGTCTTGCAATCGGACTTTCTAAAAAAAAAGAAATATTTGTTGTGATTAGTGATGGTGAACTTATGGAGGGAACGACGTGGGAATATCTGTTAATGATTTCATCTTTAAAAATAAATAATATGAATTTATTTATTGACTTTAACGGACTGCAAAGTTCTACTTTTTCAAAAAATACTCATCCAACTCTTAATCCTATTAAAGAAAAGTTAAAGGCATTTGGTTGGACTGCTGATTATTGTAATGGTCATAATATTTCTGAAATATTACAAAAATTTAAACATAAAAAAAAAACAAGGCCATTCGCTTTGATATGTAAAACAACTAAAGGATATCCAATAAATTTTATGATGAATGTCCCAATGTGGCATTATCGATCTCCAAATGAAATGGAATATAAATCAGCAAAAAAAATATTATCTGAACATTATAAATCATGAGAAATAAATTTGCAGAAGTACTATATAATTATAGTAAAAAAAATAATAAAATAAGAGTTGTAGCAGCTGATATATCTCCTGCAGGAAAGCTTGCAAATTTAAGTAAAAAATATCCTGATAGATTTATCAATGTTGGTGTAGCCGAGTCTAGTATGATTAGTATGTGCGCAGGTCTTGCTATGAGAGGACTCATTCCATTTGCATATACTATAGCTTCATTTTCAATTTTTAGACCTTTTGAAATGGTTAGAATAGATGTTGGATATCAAAACTTGCCAGTAGTAATTGTTGGCATGGGTGCAGGAACTGTTTATTCTACTCTAGGAGGAACTCATATTACCCAAGAAGATGTTTCAGTTATCAGATGCTTACCAAACTTTCAAATTTTAAATCCATGTGATCCTATGGAATTAGAAAGTTGCTTAAAATATTTGTGTACTAAAAATAAGTCTCCTTGTTATTTAAGAATTGGAAAAGCAGGTGAGAAAAATTTCACATTCAATGCCCACGAAAAGTGGAAATATAATAAGCCTAGAGTAATAATTAAGGGAAAAGATAATATCTGTTTAATTGGCACAGGACCAATTATAAGATTTTTTTTTGAGATATATAATCAACTTAAAGAAAAGAGAATTTATCCAACTATAATAAGTTATCATACCTTAAAACCTGATAATGATATCGAAATAAAAAAAATATTTAAAAAATATAATAATATTTTGACACTAGAAGATATTTCTGAGGTTAATGGTTTATCTTCCATATTTAAAATCAAGGCACATGAGTTTAACTACAAAGGTAAAATTATTTCTTACGCTTTAAAAGATAAGAATATTAAAAATTATGGATCACAGAACGATTTATTAAGAGATCATGGAATTGAACCAAAAAAAATTCTTCAATCAATAATAAAGTTAAAAAAAAATAAATGGATCTAGGTATAAAAAATAAAACTGTTTTAATAACTGGTGCATCACAGGGAATAGGCAAAAGTATAGCTGAATTGTTTTCAAAGAATAAAACAAAATGTATTTTGGTTTCAAGAAATAAAAAAAAACTTGAGATTTTAAGAAAAAAATTTGATAAAAACATTAAAGGTAATAAAGTATTTGAGTGTGATTTAGAAGATAATAATTCGTTAAATAAATTTATTAAATCGTTAAAAAAAAATAAATGTCCAGATTTTGTTGTACATAACATTGGTGGCACATTGGGTCATAAAAGTCCACTTAGCGAATATAACAAATGGCTTGAGGTTATAAACTTAAATGTTGGTATAGCCATAAAAATAAATAATGCTTTAATTCCAAAAATGAAAAAATCAGGCAATCACAAGATTGTTCATGTTTCATCAATATCAGGTGACTCCCTAAGAGGTTCTGCTCCTTATGCTTGTAGTAAAAACTTTTTAAATTCTTATATAAAAACATTAGGTAGATATTTGGGTAAAAAAAATATTGTTGTATCTGGAGTAATGCCTGGCGCTATAATGGAAAAAAATGGTCATTGGGATTATATTAAAAAACATAATCCACATATAATGGCTGATTTTTTAAGACATCATCATGCTATAGGAAGATTCGGAAAAGCAAATGAGATTTCACCATGGGTCATTTTTTTGTGTTCAAACTTTTCTACTTTATTTAACACAGGTGCCCTTATAAATATCGATGGTGGAACAATGTAATGAAAAATATATATCCAATTAAATTTAAAGGATTGGTGCTTGAGGGAAAAAAAAAATTAAATATTAGAGAAATTATATTTGACGGCCCATTAAAAAAAAATCAGGTACTAGTTAAATTATCATATTCAGGAATTTGTGGCAAACAAGTCGAAGAGTATAATTTTAAAATGGGTAAAGACAAATACATCCCACATCTTCTTGGGCATGAGGGAAGCGGTATTGTTTTAGATGTTGCAAAGAATGTAAAACATTTAAAAAAAAATGATCATGTAGTCTTACATTGGATGCAGAATAGAAATGGTAAAGATGCAGATACTGCTATTTATAAATATAAAGATAAACAAAAAAGTATAAACTCAGGAAGAATTACAACTTTTTCAGAGTATAGCGTTGTATCATCTAACAGGGTTACTAAAATTTCTAAAGATGAAGATTTTAAAATTGCTGCACTAATGGGGTGTTGTTTGACTACAGGTATTGGCACTGTATTAAATCAATCAAAGGTTAAAAAGAAAGAAAAAATACTAGTTGTTGGTGCTGGGGGAGTGGGTCTTTCCATTATAGTTGGTTTAAAAATTATAAATAATCAAAATATAACTGTAGCAGATATTAAAAATTCTAACTTAAAAAAAGCAAGAAAGTTTGCAAGAGTTAAAACATTTAATACTTTAAATAAAAAAATTAAAAAAAAAGAATATGATCATATTTTTATTACTACTGGTGAAAAAAAAGCAATCAAATTTGCAATTAGTGCCTCACTTCCACCTTCAAATATTTATTTTCTAGGAGTTCCATCTCCTAAAACATTTATAAGATTTAATGCCTTAGATATTCACCGTAAAAAAAATTTTTTTGGTTCAACAGGTGGTGAAATTGAACCACATAGAGATATTCAAAAGTATCTAAATTATTATAAAAAAAATAAAAAACTTTTTAATAAAATTATCTTATCAGTTTCAAAGCTTTCACAAGCGCCTAAAATTATAAATAAAATGGCAGAGGGTAAAATAAATCATGGAAGAAACTTAATTAAGTATTAGTTATGAATGTTAAAAATTTAGAATATCCATTTGATTATTACTTAAATTATCTTCTTAAAAAAAAAGTTTCAAAAGAACAATTTAAAAAATTTTCAAAAGAAGTTTTCAAAATAATCAATTTATTAAAAAAAGAAAAACCTAAAAAAATAAGATCCAAAATTTTAGGTAATATTATTATCCCAAAAGAAGATAATGGAAAAAAAAAAAATTTTTATGATCTTTTTGCATTTCATGAACTGTCGTTATTTGCGAAATATATTCAACTTAAGAAAAATTTTGGATTGGCGTTAGATGTTGGGGCCAATCTTGGATTACATACAATAGTCTTGTCAAGATTGGGATATAAAGTTAAATCTTTTGAGGCTGACCCAGATACATTTAAAAAATTAAAAAAAAATCTTAAATCTAATATGTGCAAAAATTATACTCTTTATAAATTTGCAATCTCAAATTTTAATGGGAAATCTAAATTTTACCAAGTTAAAGATAATCTTACGGCAAATACTTTAGAAAATACATCTAAGAAGATATATGGTAAATTTAAAATGATAAATGTTAATGTTAGAAAAATAAATAATTATTTACCAAAAAGCAATTCTTTAATTAAACTTGATGTTGAAGGTTCAGAGTATGATATTTTAAACACACTTAAATTAAAAAAGGGAGATGTATCAAAAAAAATTTTTTTTGAAGTAAATGATTACACTTCAGCTAAAAAAATATATGAATTTATGAGAACAAATAATCTAAACTTTTATGTAGAACAAAACAAATGGAGAAGAATAAAGCAACTTTCTCAAATGCCAAAAAGTTGGAAGCAGGGCAGTGTCTTACTTGATCTCTAAGAAAATAATTAGTTAGTTAATGAAAAAAATAATTTGTTTTGATTTAGATAATACACTTTGTAAAACTTCAAAAAATCTCTATAGATACTCAAAACCAATTAAAAAAAATATCAAAGTAGTTAACGATCTATATGACAAAGGATATATAATTAAAATTTTTACATCAAGATTTATGGGTAGATCTAAAGAAAATCAAAAACTTGCAAAAAAAAAAGGTCATAAACTAACTCAAAATCAACTGAGTAAATGGAAAGTCAAATATCATAAATTATTATTAGGGAAACCTTCTTACGATTTAATAATAGATGATAAAGCCTTAGGTTATGATAAGAACTGGTCAAACAAATTAAAAAAATTTATTTAAATAATGAAATATTTAATTACAGGTGGAGCAGGTTTTATAGGTAGTCATTTAGTTGAAAAATTATTAAATAAAAAACACAAAATAATTATTCTTGATAATTTCAGCACTGGTAGATTTGAAAATATTAAAAACTTCAAAAATATTTCATTGGTAAAATGTGATTTAGGAAAAAAAGGTAGCTGGCAAAAAAAATTTAAAAACATTGATTGTGTTTTCCACTTAGCAGCATTAGCTGATATTGTGCCAAGTATAAACAACCCTGTAAAATATTATAAGTCAAATGTAAATGGAACATTAAACGTACTTGAAGCTTGTAAAAAATATAAAGTAAAAAAACTAATTTATACCGCTTCATCTTCATGTTACGGAATACCCAAAAAATACCCAACTAAAGAAATAGAAAAAATTGATAACCAATATCCCTATGCTTTGACCAAGTATCTGGGAGAGCAGCTATGTTTACACTGGGGAAAACTTTTTAAGATTGACGTTATATCTTTGAGATTATTTAATGTTTATGGAACAAGATCTAGAACATCAGGTACTTATGGCGCAATGTTTGGTGTTTTTTTAGCTCAAAAATTAGCGCGCGCTCCATTTACAGTTGTAGGGAGCGGTAAACAAACTAGAGATTTTACATATGTTACAGATGTAGTTTCAGCAATAATTAAATCTAGTAAATCTAATATAAAAGGAAAAATTTTTAATGTTGGAAGTGGCAAAACTGTTTCAGTCAATAAAATTATAAAATTACTTAAAGGTAAAAAAGTGAATATTCCTAAAAGACCAGGAGAGCCAGATTGTACTTTTGCAGACATAAAAAAAATCAAAAAACACTTAAATTGGAAACCTAAGATAAGTATCGAAAAAGGAGTAAGCTACTTAATTAAAGATATTAATTATTGGAATAAAGCCCCAGTTTGGACCCCTAAAAAAATTGATAAAGCAACTAAAGATTGGTTTAAATATATTGGAAAAAAAAATGAAAAATAAAATATTTAATCTTAATAATCTTTCTAAAATAATTAAAAGTAAAAAAAAACAAGGTCAAAGAATAGTTCTGTGTCACGGAGCATATGATCTAATCCATTATGGACATATTTCTCATTTTAAAAAAGCAAAAGAATTTGGTGATATTTTAGTAGTCACAATAACAACTGATAAATACGTTAATAAAGGTCCAAATAGACCATATTTTAGTCAAGATATAAGAAAAAAATTTTTAGCTAGTTTAGAAGAAATAGATTACGTATCTGAAGTGAATTCTGCATCAGCAATCGAAGCAATTAAACAAATTAAACCAAATTTTTACTGTAAAGGACAAGAGTATAAGAATATTAAAAAGGACATAACAAAAAAAATCCAAGATGAAATCAAACATGTAAAACAAAATAATGGAAAGGTAATTTATACTGATGAGATAACTTTTAGTTCAAGCAGAATTTTAAGTGATTTAGAATTATTATTAGATCAAAAACAACTAAGAGAAGTAAAGAACATAAAAAATAGTTATAATTTTGAAAAGATATCTGAAAAAATTCATAATCTAAAAAAACTCAAGGTTTTAATTATTGGTGAATTTATAATTGATAAATATACTTATTGCGAGTCGCTTGGAAAGTCTGGAAAAGACCCTATTATGATGTTTAAAAAAAATGAGACTATTACTTTAATAGGTGGATCTGGTGCTATAGCAAATAATTTATCTCAGTTTTGTAAAGATGTTAAAATAATATCATATTTAGGTAAATCTAATAATTATGAAAATTTTATAAATAAAAATTTAAATAAAAAAATTAAAAAACAATTTTTATATTTGGATGTTCCCACAATCCAAAAAGAAAAATATATAGATAAAGATTCAGGTAATAAAATAGTCGGATTTTATAACTTTGATGACAGTGTAATTAATAGAGAGTCACAAGCAAAACTTAAAAGATTTTTAAGTAATTCTATAAAGTCTTATGATCTTGTCATCGTAGCTGATTATGGCCATGGTCTAATAAATGATGAAATAGCAACTATGATTTCAAAAAAATCAAAATTTTTAGTTGTAAATTCACAGATAAATGCTGCAAATATTTTCCATCATAGATTAAATATGTTTAAAAATACAAATTGCACCATAATTAATGAAGGTGAACTTAGACACGAGATGAGAGACAAGCATTCAGAAATTGATCTTTTAATAAAAAAACTGAGTAAAATAATCAATACAAAGTATATAGTTGTCACAAGAGGTAGCCGTGGTTCGAAACTTTATGATGTCAAAAAAAATCAAATTATTAATTCAGCTGCATATGCTACTAAAGTAGTAGATAAGATTGGCACAGGTGATACGCTAATGGCCATGTTTGCAATTTTGCTAAAATCTACAAATGATCCTGAACTTTCACTTTTCGTCTCATCTATTGCAGCATCGCATAATGTACAAAGCATTGGGAATAGTGTAAGTATCAGTCCAAATTTAATTTTAAAAACATTACAACATTTAATTTAATATATATGAAAAAAAAAATATTTATTACTGGAGGTGGTGGTTATGCAGGCTCACGTCTAGTTGAGGATTTAGTTGAAAAATATGATGTATCAATTTTTGATACTTTTTATTTTGAAACAAAGCATTTAGACCATTTAAAAAACAAAATTAATATTCTTAAAGGAGATATAAGAGATACAGAATTATTAGAAAAAAGTTGTAAAGATCATGATATATTTATTCATTTGGCTTGCATATCAAACGACGCAAGCTTTGCACTAAATGAAAAATTGTCTAAATCTGTAAATCTAGATGCTTTTGAACCAATGGTTAAAGCAGCAAAATCATCTGGAATCAAAAGATTTATTTATGCATCAACAAGTTCGGTTTATGGAATTAGTGAGGAAAAAAATGTAAGAGAAGATCATCCCTTAGTACCCCTAACATTGTATAATAAATTTAAAGGTATGTGCGAACCTCTATTGCTTAAACATACTAATGAAGATTTTACTGGAGTGATATTCCGGCCAGCAACTGTTTGTGGATATTCTAAAAGACAAAGATTAGACTTGAGCGTAAATATTTTAACAAATTTTGCAGTAAATAAAAATAAAATAGTTGTTTTTGGTGGGGAACAATTAAGACCAAATTTAAATATTCTTGACTATATAAGAGCAGTTAAACTTTTAATTGAGGCAGATAAGAATTTGATATCAGACCAAATTTTTAATGTTGGATATCAAAATTTGAGTATAAATGAAATTGCCAACATTGTTAAAAAAGTAGTTGAGAAAGAATTTCCTAATAAAAAAATTGAAATTGAACATCAAGAAAGTGACGATAAGAGATCTTATCATATTAATTCAGACAAAATTAAAGAGGTTCTAAATTTTGTTCCAAATCACACTATTGAAGAAGCAGTTGTTGAATTATGTAATGCATTTAAGAATAATCTTTTGCCTAATAGCTTCGACGATGAAAATTATTTTAATGTAAAAAAAATGCTTAAATTAAATGTTGATTAAAAAATATGACTATGAAAAATTTTTCTAGGGATAAAACTCCGTCTACAAGTAAAAAATGGACTAGTATGTCTGAGGGGGAACGGAAAGAAATTATTGAAAAATATTTAAAAAAAGATGATTATATGTCTGATTTTGAGGTATTTGGTGCATCAAAAGATGGTCAAATAGTGCTAAACATTAAAAAATCTATTCCATCTAATATAAGAGGTGTGCTATTGTTGGATTTAGAAATGGAGTTAAAAAAAAAAATTGACCAAGGCCTGACCGTTTGGTTAGAGCCTGTTGGTGATAAAAGTAAATTAAGAAATTTGAGAGGTATACAAATTAAATAATAATTTAAATCTATCAATGATGAAAGAAAAGAAAGAATATTTAAATAAAGAAAACAACTCCATTAAAACAAAAGATGGAGAATTGATACTTGACTCACACAAAGTAGCTTATCATTATGATCGAATTGAAGCTTGGGAAAATGGAGAAAAGATAGCCCCTATTAGTGTTGATATGGCCTTGACAAGAGCTTGTGGTGCAATGTGTTCATTTTGTTATGCAATGGTTCAAGAGCCCAATGAAAGCGCAAATATTAAACCAAAGCAAGCCTTAGATTTATTAGATGATTTTGCAGAAATAGGAGTTAAAGCTGTTTCTCTAGTTTCAGATGGAGAAAGCACTCTATCAAAAGCTTATGTTCCATTTATTCAACATGCATCTAAATTAGGAATAGATGTAGGAAATGCAACTAATGGATGGGAATTTGAAAAAGAAAAAATAGATCAGGTTTTGCCATTTTTAACTTGGGTAAGATTCACAGTGGGAGCTGGAACTCCAGAGGGATATGCTAAAATAATGTTTAAAAGTAAAGATCACACTGAAGTATTTGATAGAGCTATGACAAATATAAAATATGCTGTTGAGTTAAAACAAAAAATGAATTTAGACGTAACGCTTGGAATACAAATGGTTTTAACCCCTGATTTTAAAGATGAGATAATTCCTTTCTCAAAACTTGCCCTGGATTTAGGTGTTGATTATGGTGTAATAAAACATTGTTCTGATGATGAACAAGGATCATTAGGTATAGACTATTCTAAATACAAAGACATGTTTCCATTAATCTCAGAAGCAGAAAAAATGAGTAATGATAAGACTAAAATAATAGCAAAATGGAGTAAACTAGAAGATGAGAACAAAACTTACAATAGATTATATGGGCCTCAATTTCTTTTACAACTAAGTGGTACAGGACTTGTTGCACCATCTGGACAATTTTTTAATGCAAGATATTCAAAATTACATATTGGAAATTTTACGGAAGAAAGATTTATTGATATTTTTAAATCTGACAGATACTCAAGAATTATGAACTATATTGCTTCGCCAAATTTTGATGCAGAGACTATGATGGGTACATTACCAATAACACATTATGTAAATCAGGCCTTGGATAACCATGCAAAAGGTATAAAAAAAATTGTTCCAAATAATGGGCCAAAGCCTATGCATGTGAACTTTATCTAAAATATTGTAAAATTATTTAATATTTTTATGATTAAAAATAAAATATTAATTGTTGGTGGTTCCAGTGGTTTAGGAATATTTTTAACTAACTTGTATGTTAAAAATAAATATAAAGTGACATCAATTTCCAGAAATATAAATAAAAAAATTAATGAAAATGTAAATCAAGTTGTATGTGATGTATCCAATATAAATCAACTTAAAAAATGTTTAAAACAATTTAGAAAAAATAAGATTAACTTCGATATCATAATTCATAATGTTGGAGGTTCTAAAAAAATGTATGATTTTGATGTTAGTTCAGATGGTTACAAAGATGTTTGGGAAACTAATTTAGGATATATGATTGAAATAAATAATTGCTTTATTCCATATATGAAAAGTAAAAAATGGGGACGAATTGTGCATATTTCATCCTCGGCTGCATACAATTTTGAAGCACCAGTTGCATACTCCTCAGCAAAAGCAGCCTTAAATACTTATGTCTCAAGCATATCAAGGAGATTAATAAAGAATAATATTGTTGTTTCAGCGGTTTGTCCAGGACCTATCGAGCTCCCTAACCGATATATGTCTATAGCTCAAAAAAAAAATAATAATTTTTGGAAAAATTATAAAAAGAATCATCTCCCAATTGGAAGAATGGCAAAACCAACTGAAATAATATCAGTCGTTTACTTTCTAACATCAAAAGTTGCATCTTATTGTTCAGGTGCTATATGGAATGTTGATGGATCAGAATATTGATAAAAAAATTTACGAGGTAGGATGGGAAGTAATTAATAGTTCTCAATTCGATAACCTAAAAATATTAAGAAATAACATATATAAAATTATAACAGAGGAATTTAATTATAATGAACAAAATCCTGAAATAGGTTTAAATAATTTTCATAAAATATTAAGTGAATTATCAGACACTGATCTAAATCAAAAAAAGGTTAATGTTATACAAAAAATATCAAGTGATAATTCATTGGTTGATTTAATATTTGAGTCTTTTGCAAAAGAAATTGAGGAAATGCTTGGAAAAGATTTGCTTGTCCAAAAAACAATAAATCTTGTCATTCAAGCACCAAAGGACCTGAACCCTACTATACCACATAGAGATGCACCTCCAAATTCATATTTTGAATTAGTATTGTGGATACCCTTAGTTGATTGTAAGGATACAAAATCAATGTATACAATTGATATGTCATCAACCAAAAATGCACTTGATGAACTTGAAAAAAATCCAGATGATTGGGATAGTTTTATAAATAAATTTAAAGATAAAAAAAATTATCCAAATGTTAAATTTGGACAGGCTTTATTTTTTTTACCATATATTTATCATGGTTCTGACACAAATAATACGAATGAAACAAGATTTTCTTTAAATATAAGGTTTAAAGCATTATTTTCTCCATCGGGTAAAAAATTTCCCTTACATTTTTTCCGACTATTTAAAGTATCTGAGCTAACGAAGCTTGCTTTAAACAAAATAAAAGATGAGGGTCTAGAGTGAAAACATTTTATTCATGTGTTGATGCTTTAATTCCGTCTCCTTTATCTGAACAACATCTAATTATTAAAAAAAAAGCTGAAAAAGAGAGTGGATTAATAACTGCATATGCGTCAGAAGAATTTAGAACTGTAAAGAGTCAACCTTGGATCTTTATAAAATTGAATGAAACGCCAGGACTTAATGGAGTTGTATTTTTTACTGCATTGCAATTTTCATATGGAGGAAAATTTAATCTTAAATTATTCCAAAAATTAATTAACAATAATTATGAAATTCATTTTGCAAGAGAAGATTTATCTTTCTCAAAAAAAAAACCAAATATAAAAAGTTTAAATTTTTTAATGAGTAATAGTTTAGTTTTTCAAAGAGATGAAAAGGAATTAATCAATCTAATTTAATTAATGAAATTTCTGTATACTAATTTTCCAAAACAGTACGGAAAAATGTTGTATCTAAAAAGTATTGTTATGCTATTGCCTAAGATTTTATTTTTAAAAATGGGGTATTTAAATTTTTTTGGTTCGAAAGATCAAGACAAGTGGGTAGTTAAAGATATCTTCAAATTTAAAAAAAAAGGTTATTTTTTAGATTTAGCAGCAACAAATGGATTAATGGAAAATAACACTTACGTTTTAGAAAAATTCTTTAACTGGACTGGGATTGCAATTGAAGCAAATAATACTTTTTTTAAAAAACTGAGGAAGAATAGAAATTGCCTTTGTTTAAATGAGGTTATTAGTGGGGATGAAAAAAATGTAGACTTCTTAGAAGCGGGACCAACTGGAGGAATAATCGGTGAAACATATGATAACAACTTTTCTAAGAGAAAAAAATTATTAGATGATTCAAAGCACAAAATAAAAACAAAAAAAACAGTGCCTCTTGAAAAAATTTTAGATGAAAATAATGCTCCAAGAGTGATTGACTACTTTAGTTTAGATGTTGAAGGAGCAGAAACAGAAATACTCAAAAACTTCAACTTTAAAAAATACATATTTTTAAGTTTAACAGTTGAACGACCTACGCCTGAATTAAACAATATACTTTTGAAAAATGATTATATTTTTGTTAAAAATTTTAAAGTTGATAGCTTTTATGTACATAAAACTATTGATAATCTTGACGAAATAAAAAAAGAGAAATTTTCTCAATTACCTCCTAAATCGTGGTAATAATTTTATGAAAATTAAAAAGCATTATTTAGATATTAAACGATTAGGTATCTTAGAGTTCTTAAGAAAATTAAGAGTACTTAGTTTTATCATTTTAAATAAATTAATTATATTATTTATAGTATTACCTTCATTTATATTTTTTTTTTTATTAAGTAGATTTGTAATATTTAGGTTTGGAATTATCAGGTCAAGTAGAATAGGGCATTTTATTGCTAATACAGAAATTTATTTGGCAGAAAAAAAAATGTTTGCTGGTAGTTCAAAAAAATATATTGATATAATCTCTTTTGATAACGTAAGTGTTTCCAACTTGTATCTTTCGAAACACTATAAAAAAGAAATAAAAATATATCCCAATTTGCTAGTTCAACCTTTTTATAATTTCATTAACTATTTTAAAAAGTTGAAAAAGTTTAACATAAGTACTTTAGGCTCAAATGGTGACAGAGATCTAAATGGATATTTGTATAAAGTTAATCACTCATTTAAATTCAATAGTAAATTTGAAATAGATAGAATAAATATAGGTCTTAAAAATTTAGGACTTACTGAAAAATCAAAATTTATCTGCTTAAATGTAAGAGATGATGCTTACCTAAAAAAAACTTATCCCAGAGGAGACTGGAATTATCATAACTACAGAAACTGGGATATAAAAAAATTTAATAAAGTTTCAAACAGTTTAACAAAAAGAGGTTATAAAGTTTTGCGTATGGGAAAAATAGTAAAAGAAAAAATTGACACATCTAATCCAATGATCATTGATTATGCTAATAGTTCGCACAGATCAGATATAATGGACATTTATCTTCATACAAAAAGTTTTTTTACAGCAACTACAGGCACAGGTGTAGATCTTGGTAGTTATGTTTCTAGAGTACCCATGGCATGGATATCAGTACCTGTTTCAGGTTTTTATACTTTTAAAAATCACTTTCATATAACAAAACATCACAAAAATAAAAAGACAGGAAAAAAATTAACATTGAGTGAAATATTTAGTTACGGGGATCCTACGGACGAAAGATTTCTTGAAAATGTTACTCTTGAGGAATTAAGTGATATAGAAATAGATGAATTTTTATTGGAGGTATTGGATAGCTTAGAAAATAAAGGTATTAAATCTGATGAAGAAAATCTACTAAATTTAAAATTTTGGGAAAATTATAAAAGATTAATTAAAATAAATAATTATAGCCACTTACATAAAAATTATGATGCAATTTTTAGTCCAAATTTTCTAAAAAAAAACCCTGAACTATTAAATTAATGATGATTTCTAGCATTACAAAAGTTTTAAAAATTATTATTTTAAAATCACCTAAAAATTTCATTTTTATGTGTATTTTATTGGGCATTGAATTAGTTACTATTGCACTATCGGTATTTTCATTAATACCTTTGGCTGATTATATACTTGATCCAGAATTAAATAACCCTTCAAAATTTTCACTGTACATTTTAAATTTTTACAAAAATTTAAATATTGAGGCAAATTTTTTTAATCTTGGGCTAATCTTTGTTACTGGTCAACTTTTAAGGGGAGTTATCACGAGTTTCATAAATTATTCTATATTAAAAATTAAATATGAATTTATTAAACAAATTAATTTAGATGCACTAGACTCTATTCTTTTTTCAAAGTGGAATTTTTTTTCAAAATCAAATTATGGAAAAATTATTAACACTTTTGTTAAAGAGATAGATAATGTAGGTACAACCATAGGTCATATTGCAAGATCCTTTGCATCATTTATTCAATTAATTTTCTTTATTTCAATACCAATCTATCTAAATTTTAAGGTTGCCATAATTATTATTTTTTTATTTGCTTCACTTGCCTACTTAGTAATTAAATTTGGAAATCCTCTTAGTTTTAAACTTGGTAAGGCTAATGTTGAAACTGCAAACAGATTAATATCAAATTTTGTTGAAACCTTGCAAGCTTCAAAATTGATTAAAATAAATAGCAAAGAACAGATGTTTAAAGATAAACATATCAACAAATTTGACTATCATGTTCAAGCAACCTTGAGAAGTCAAATGTTACAGCAGGTATTTAATGCTTTTTATCAACCATTAGGCATAGTAATAATTGTTTCAGTTTTTGGTTTTTTTATAAATACCGAAATTAAATTGTCAGAAATAGCTGCAATATTCTACAGCTTAATTTCAATTGTATCATTATCGAATACACTTGTAGGTGTTCAAATTAATATTAGCAATTTTCTACCAAGTTACGAGCAAGTGGAAAACATCATTAGACAAGCAAAAGATCTTAAAGAAAAATTTGGAAATAAAAAATTTATTTCTTTAAATAATAGTATCAAATTTAAAAATATTTCATTTCAGTATGATAATGAAAAAAATGTATTAAAAAATTTAAATTTTGAAATTAATAAAAATCAGATTACAGCTTTGGTTGGAGAGTCAGGTAGCGGAAAATCAACTATTGCAGACTTAGTTATAGGAATCATTTCACCTCAAAAAGGGAAAATTATGATTGATGATAATGATATTTTAGATCTAGAAATAGAAACCTTTAGAAAAAATATTGGATACGTTTCTCAAGATATCTTTTTATTTAACGACACAATTCAACGTAATCTTACTTGGGTGGCAGATTATGATATAAAAGAAGATGATATTTGGAATGCTTTAAAACAAGCAAATGCCGATGATTTTGTAAAGAAAATGCCAGAAAAGCTTGATACAATAGTTGGAGAAAGAGGTGTCCAATTATCTGGGGGACAAAGACAGAGACTATCTTTAGCAAGAGTATTTTTGAAAAAACCAAAGATTTTAATCTTGGATGAGGCAACGAGTTCGCTCGATAGTTTAACAGAAATAGAAATTCAAAATACAATTGAGATCATGTCTTCAACTAATGAAATTACTTTTTTAATAATTGCTCATAGGTTGTCCACAATAAAAAATGCAGATAAAATCTTTGTTTTAGACAGTGGTAATATTGTTCAAAGTGGGGATTATAGTAAATTAGTCTCTTTGAAAGATGGTAAATTTAATATAATGCTCAATTCACAAATAATAAAATAAATATGAAAATTTTGATTTCAGGTGGATTAGGTTTTGCTGGGTCTACATTAACTGAGTATCTTTTAAAAAAAGGGTATGAAGTTACTGTAATTGATAAAATAATGTTTGATAACAAGCAATTAAAAAAATTTAATAGTAATAAATTTCATTTTTTTAATTTGGATATTCTAAATAAAAAAAAATTAGAAAATTTTTTTAATAATAAAAAATTCGATATAGTTTTTCATCTCGCAGCCATTGTTGGAGACCCTGCTTGTAAAGTTAACAAAGACTTAACTACAAAAACTAACCTTACTGCATCAAAATATTTTTTCAAAATTGCAAAAAAAAATAAAATAAAAAAATTTTTCTTTTTTTCAACATGTAGCAATTATGGTTTAAGCAAAAACTCAAAACTTTTAAAAGAAACAGATGATTTAAAACCACTTTCTTTATATGCAAAAACTAAGGTAAAATTCGAAAAGTATTTATTAAAAGATAACTCGAAAATCCAAAAAATAATTCTGCGGATATCAACTTTATATGGAGTTTCACCAAGAATGAGATTTGATTTAACGATTAATGAGTTTTCTAAAAAAGTGTATTTTAATGAAAAATTTGAGATTTATCATGCAGATACTTGGAGGCCATATTTAAATTTAATTGATCTTTCATTGATTGTTGGAAAAATAATCCAAAGTAAAAATTTAATGAAAAACAAATATATTTTTAATACAGGATATAGTGAGGAAAATTTTACAAAAAGACAAATTATATCTTCTATTTCTAAGTTACTTCCAAAAAATAAAAATTACAAATTTGTAGAAAAAGATCATTTCGACAAAAGAAATTACCGTGTAAACTTTTCTAAAATCTTGAAGTTAGAAATTAAAAAAACAATTTCTCTAAAAAAGGGAATAACTAATATTATTAATTATTTGAAAAAATCAAAAAAAAAAAAATTTAATAGTAAGGTATTTTATAATCATAAATGAGCAATATTCTTTTGCATGAGCCATATTTTTGTTCAGATGAGATAAAAAATGTGTCAAATTGTATAAAAACTGGCTGGGTTTCCACCAGTGGAAATTTTGTGAAAAAATTAGAAGATAATTTAATTAATTACACAAAATCAAAATATTCAGTAGCTCTTAATTCTGGGACAACAGCCTTAGATTTAAGTTTGAAAGCAATTTTAGTAAAACCATACGACGAAATAATAGTGCCAACGATAACATTTATATCTCCCATAAATGTGGTTCTTTATAACAATTGTAATCCAATTTTTATGGACAATGACCCTTTTGGAAACATAGATATTTCTAAAGTAAAAAATTTTATATTAAAGAATACTGTTTTCAAAAATGGCAAATCAATTAATAAGAAAACAAAGAGAAAAGTAAGTGCAATAATTATAGTACATGTATTTGGGAATGTTGTAGATTTTAGAGAAATAATTTCATTGTGCAAAAAAAGAAATATAAAAATAATAGAGGATGCATCTGAAAGTTTAGGTAGTTTTTTGTCTATTGGGGGACAAAAAAAACATTCTGGTACGATTGGAGATATTGGTTGTATATCATTTAATGCAAATAAAATTTTAACTACAGGTGCTGGTGGTGCAATAATTACAAATAATTTAAATTATTTTAAAAAAATTTCATATTTATCTACCCAAGCCAAAGATGATCCTGTAAGATTTATACATGGTGATGTTGGATACAATGCAAAATTAAATAATATCTCCGCCTCTGTTGGGGTTTCTCAATTTAAAATTTTTAATAGGATTCTATTAAAGAAGAAAAAAATCCATGATTATTATTTAAAAGCAATTAATAGTTTAAAGAACTTTAAAATTTTAGAAAACCCAAAATATTCTGTCAGTAATAATTGGCTAAATTTATTAAAATTAAAAAATAGTAATAAGCGACATTTAGAAAAAATTTTAAAAGTTTTTTTTGATAATAAAATTCAAGTACGACCAGTTTGGCACCCAAATCATCTTCAAAAAAAAATGAAAAAATTTGAAAGATACAAATTAAATGAATATGAAAACTACCATAAGTCCACAATATGTTTGCCAAGCGGTTACAATCTAAGTTATAAAAATTTAGACAAAGTAGTTAGAATAGTAACCTTAATTGACAAAAATGAATCTTAGAATAATCCCAAGGCTAGACATAAAAGGTCCTAATTTAGTTAAAGGTATTAATCTGGAAGGTCTAAGAATCATTGGAGATCCTCAAGAATATGCAGAAAAATATTATTTAGATGGAGCTGATGAAATAATATACATTGACTCAGTAGCAAGTTTATATGGGAGAAATAATCTTCGTGAGGTTGTAGATAAGGCAGCTAGAAAAATTTCTATCCCTCTTACAGTTGGTGGCGGACTTAGAACAATAGATGATATAAAATTAATTTTGAAAAGTGGAGCAGACAAAGTAGCTATAAATACAGAAGCAGTTTCTAACCCTGAATTTATAAAGAAATGCGTAAATTATTTTGGATCATCAACCATTGTTTTATCAATAAATTATAAAGCATGGCCCAATGATAGTTTTAAAAAGTCAACAAATTTAACAGTTGGAAGTTCATCTGAAAAAGATGTAAAGAAATGGAAAAATTATTTTCAAGTTTATACTGAAAATGGAAGACAACAAACTGGATTTGATGCATTTGAATGGGCACAAATTGGAGAAAGATATGGTGTAGGTGAAATTTTATTAACGTCTATTGATAATGAAGGTATGCAAAAAGGTTTTGAAATGGAACTTACAGAAAGGTTATCAAAAAAACTATCAATACCGTTCATAATATGTGGCGGATTAGGAAAAAAAGAGGACGTTAAAGAGATTTATGAAAAAACTAAATGTAACGCAATTTCATTTGCATCTGTATTACACTATGAAAAACTAAATATAAATGAAATTAAAAATTACTTAGCCACCCAAAATATTAATATTATACGTCATGAGTAATAATTTAATTACAATTGTAGATTACGGATGTGGAAATATTTATAGTTTAAACAGAATACTTGAAAAATTTGATTATAAAGTTGAGATTACAAACGATCCTGAAAAAGTGTCTAAAGCTGACAAAATAATTCTACCTGGAGTCGGTGCCTTCAGTGTAGGAATGGAAAATTTAAAAAAAAATAATTTAGTCCAAGCCATTAATGATTTTTTAAAAAAAGGAAATTCTTTACTCGGCATATGTTTGGGTATGCAACTTCTTATGAAAAGTAGTCAAGAATTTGGTAATCATGATGGATTAGGTTTGATAAGTGGAAAAGTTATGCCCTTAGATAGAAATGAAAATTATCCTATTCCTCATATTGGTTGGTCAGAAATAAATATTCAATTAAGCAAAAATAATTTAATTTCAAATATAAAAGATAAAAGTTACTTTTATTTTATTCATTCATTTAAGGTTATAGTTGATAATGAAATTGACTCAGTCTGTAATACTAAATACGGAATAAATAAATTTTGCTCTGTTGTAAATCATAAAAATATTTTCGGAACTCAATTTCACCCAGAAAAAAGTGGCAAAATAGGTGAAAAATTAATTCAAAATTTTTTAAATTTGAAAATATAGAATGAATTACAAATTTCCTTTTTTTGTAATATTATCTTTTATTATTTCAGCCATATTAATTATAAGTTCATTTATAGTTTTTAATAAAGCTCATAATACGATTAGTTTAGTTGATAGTAATATACATCTTAAAAGTCATCATAATTCTTTGAGTGATCGAATTACTAAATTTTATATTTTAAACTTAAAAGATAATTTGGAGCATATAACCTTAGGAACCTCTTCTACATGGGTATTTGATCCTGAGATAATACAAAAAAAATATAATTTTAACTCTGCAATTAATTTATCTCAAGGTGGCGCAAAGTTAGTTGAACATTATAAATTTATAAGTTGGATTATTGAAAATAAAAAAAGTGTAAAAGAAATTTTAATTAATCTAGAACCTTATTCATTCAATGAACTTACTTATAATAGAATGCCATTAGAATTAGAAAAAAATATTTTTGATAAAGTTACAAGTTTTTTTTCATTTTTAACATTTAAAGATGCCACAAAAATATTCCTAACTAATAATAATTTTATTAATGAGGTAAATCAAATTGACCAAACAGGAGTTAATGACAAATATTTTTACTCAGGAATGAGATATTATCCAGAATATTTTCAGAGAAAATCCGATCCAAGTTTGTTATTGAATATGGTTAATTCTTTAAAAAGTTCAAAAATTGAATATTTAAGAGAGCCTTTTGAAAATAAATCATTTCAATATTTAAAAAAAATTTTAAAATTATGTGAAAAGAATAATGTTAAAGTTCGTTTAATTTTTGATCCAGTATCTTATATATTTTTACAATCTAACGACTATGAATATTTATATACTGAATTAAAAATTGTAAAAAAAATTGTAAATGAATTAAATCAAGAAGTATTATATTTTAATAATCTCAATAAAATCAATTTAAATTTAGAAATTTTTGAAGATGGGCATTCCCATTATAACTATGATGCAGCTTTTGAAATCAAGGATGATATATTCTTTGATAAATATTTTATTGGTGTGAAAATAAATAAACAGAACTTTGGTGATATAGTAAAAAACTTAAATCTAAAAATAAAATCTAAAAAATTAGATGCTCTTTACTAGTCTACAGTATATATTTTTTTTTCTACCAATACTTCTTCTTTTAGTTAAGTACTTATCCCACTTAAACTTTAAATATATTCTTAGTTTTTTAATTTTTTCAAGTTTATATTTTTATTCTGTTTGGGATATAAGATTTCTATTTTTATTGATTTTTTCAATATTATTTAACTTTTTTGTTGGAAAAAATATTCTTAACACTAAAAATAAAAAATCTTATTTGTATATTGGAATTATTATAAATGTTTCAATTCTTGCTTACTTTAAATATAAAAATTTTATTATTGAAAATACAAATGTTATTCTTTCATCAAATTTTGACATATCTTATATAATATTTCCTTTAGCATTAAGCTTTTATACTATACAGCAAATTGCTTTTTTAGTTGATTGTTATGACGAAAAAATAAAAGAATTAAATTTTACAACATATGCATTATTTATTTCTTTTTTCCCCCAGTTAATTGCTGGTCCTATAGTCTTATATAAAGATGCCTATTATCAATACAAAAAGGAAACTTTTTTTGAAAATAATTTTAAAAATTTATATTTAGGTATAATTATTTTTAGTATTGGAATATCAAAAAAAATTCTTCTAGCTGATACTTTTTCAATACCCGTAAATGAGGCTTTTGGTCAAACTTATTATAGTTGGCAATTTATTGATGCTTGGATTGCATCTATATTATTTACAATGCAGATTTATTTCGATTTTTCTGGTTATACAGATATGGCAATTGGTGCAGCCTTGTTATTCAATATTTATTTACCAATTAATTTTAATAGCCCGCTAAAATCAACATCAATTATTTCTTTTTGGCAAAAATGGCATATGACTTTATCTAACTTTATTAATCAATACTGTTTTTATAAAATAATTAAAAAATTTCATATTAAAAATACTTCTTTCCAATATTTTATAATTTTATTCGTAATGACTGTTGCCGGATTATGGCATGGTCCAACCTGGGGTTTTGTAATGTTTGGTGTTGTTCATGGTATTGCTTTGATAATAAACCATATCTGGAAATCTTTAAAATTAGAATTACCCAATATAATAAATTGGTTTTTCACTTTTATTGTTGTCAATATTGGTTTTGTTTTTTTTAGAAGTCCAAACCTAGATATTTCTTTATCAATATTAAAAAAAATGTTTGATCCGATTGGATTTAAAAATTTTATTTTACAAGTAGTTAATTTTAAAGAATTTAATATTTATAATATAAGTGGGATTACTACTTTTTCACCTACAGTGTTTTATACTTTTGTTATTTCTTTGCTGATTATATTTCTTTGTAAAAATTCTAGTGATTTAATTAAAAATTATAAATTTAAAATATATCACTTATTTTTTTATAGTTTCATATTAGTGCTTTCAATTTTAAGAATAAGAGGTGTTGAATTTATATACTTTGAATTTTAAGATTTGTTTTATAAGTTGACATCTATTTTTTTATATATATTAATCTCTCTTAACTAATTATAACTAAGCAATACACTATCATGT
>CACKZF010000002.1 GCA_902604565.1 uncultured Pelagibacteraceae bacterium | reverse complement strand
GTTCAAGAATTAGAAAAAAATAAAGATGTAACATTAATTGCTTCATCAAAAGAGACAAAATACCAAATATTTCGATATAAAAACAATGCTTATGGCATTCAATTCCACATAGAGATCAAAGATACAACTGTAAATGATTGGGGTTGCGTACCTGAATATAAGTCAGCACTAGAAAATCAATTAGGACAAGGTGCTCTGGAAAAATTTGATAAAGACGCCAAAGAAAATATGACAAATATGAATAATTATTCAAAAATTTTATATACTAACTTCAAAAATGATATCATTCTTAACAATTAAGTTACCTATTTTACCCTTGTAGTTAACCTATTAATCAGGTTTAATTTTATTTGTAATAATTAGGAGGAAAAATGAAATTTAAAAATTTTATTAAAATTTTCTTTGCAATTTTATTTGTTTTTGTATCAACACATTCATACGCGAAAACAATTAAATGGTCTATGCAAGGAGATAGTTTAACTTTGGATCCTCACGCCCAAAATGAAGGTCCTACAACACAAGTTTCAAGACAGGTCTATGAAGCACTTGTAACAAGAGGTTTAGATATGAGTATTGAACCTCAACTTGCAACTGATTGGAAAACAACTGATCCAAATACTTGGGTCTTTAATTTAAGAAAAGGTGTAAAATTTTCTGATGGTACAGATATGACAGCAAAAGATGTTGTATTTAGTATATTGAGAGCAAAACAACCTACATCAGATTTTAAAGAATACATAAGTACAATTTCTGATGTTAAAGAAATTGATAACTACACTGTTCAAGTGACTACAAGCAAACCAAATCCAATTCTTTTAAACCAATTATCAAATATATTTATAATGTCTAAAAAATGGTCTATTGATTTTGGAGCGACAGTTTCACAAAACTGGGATGGTGGAGAAGAAACATTCTCAGCAACTAATGCTATGGGAACTGGACCATTCAAAATTACTTTAAGAGAGCCAAATACAAAGACTGTATTTGAGAGAAATAGTAATTGGTGGGGTTCAATGAAAGATAATAGTGTTAGTGAAATACACCTTTTACCAATTAAAAACTCAGCTACAAGAGTTGCAGCATTACTATCTGGTGAAGTTGATTTAGTAACTGACGCGCCAGTCCAAGACTTAGCTAGAATTGGAAATTCTGCAGATCATGATGTAGTGAGCACAGCTCAAATGCGTACAATCTTTTTAGGTATGGACCAAGCAGCAGATAAATTAAGATCTGGAAATACTGGTGATAATCCATTTAAGAAAAAAGAGGTTAGACAAGCACTTTATCAAGCAATAGATATTGAAGCGATTAAGAAAAAAGTAATGAGAGGTCTTAGTGAGCCTGCAGGAATCATAACTTTTCCTGGTGTAAATGGATACACAAAAGATCTAGATAAAAGATTGCCTTATGATGTTGACGCTGCGAAAAAATTGTTAGCTGACGCAGGATATCCAAAAGGTTTCGATGTTGAACTAAGATGCCCTAACGATAGATATGTTAACGACGAAGCAATTTGTACAGCAGTAGTTGGAATGTTAGGCAAAATCGGCGTAAATGTTAATCTATTCGCTCAGACAAAAAGTAAGCATTTTAAGGAATTAAAAGAAGATAAAGGTGATTTCTATATGTTGGGATGGGGAGTTCCAACATTAGATAGTCATTATGTTTTCCATTATCTATATGAGTCAGGTGCTAGCTGGAATAAAGTAAACTTTAGCAACAGCGAAGTTGATGCTGCCATAAGAGTTATGGAAGGTGAAGTTGACTTAGATAAAAGAAATGCAGCTATTGCAAATGCTTGGAAAATTGTAAAAGATGATATTTCATATCTTCCTCTACATCACCAAGTAATTTCATGGGCAACTAAAAATAATGTAGATGTTCCAATAAGACCGAATAATGAACCATTATTCCGTTTTGCAAGTTTTAAATAAATAACTTTTTTATAAGCCCTTTGTTTAACAAAGGGCTTATAATTATTAATATTTCTTAAATTGATAAAGTATTTTTTCAAACGTCTGATTCAATCAGTAATAGTGATGCTTGTTGTGTCATTTGTTTCATTTTCTTTATTTAACTTTGTGGGTGATCCAATTAACAACATGGTTGGCGAAGAAACTTCAGACGAAGAAAGAGCTGAATTAAGAGAAACTCTTGGATTAACAGATCCAATACATATTCAATTTTCAAGGTTTGTAGTTAATGCTTCCAAAGGGGAATTTGGGATTTCGTATCAGTTAAGAAGACCAGTTTCAGAGTTAATTATTGAAAGATTACCAGCAACTATGGAATTAGTTTTAATTTCTGCATTAATTGCATTGGTTTCAGGAACATTATTAGGAGTGTACACAGGTATTAATAGAAAAGGTTTTTTAAGTGATTTTATATTGGCCATATCACTCTTAGGAGTATCTCTACCAACTTTTGTAATTGGTATACTTTTTATTTATCTATTCGCAGTAATATTAGGTGTACTTCCATCTTTTGGAAGAGGAGAGGTGATTGACTTAGGCTTTTGGACTACTGGACTTTTAACAGTTTCAGGATTGAAAGCAATTATACTTCCGTCTGTAACACTAAGTCTCTTTCAAATGACTTATATAATTAGGTTAGTAAGAGCAGAGATGATGGAAATATTACAAACTGATTATATAAAATTTGCTAGAGCTCGAGGTATAAATGAAAAAAGTATTAACTATAAACACGCACTAAAAAATGGATTAATTCCTGTAATAACTATAGCAGGAATAAATATAGGTACATTAGTTGCTTTCTCAATAATTACTGAAACTGTTTTTCAATGGCCTGGCATGGGCTTTTTATTTATTCAGGCTGTTCAATTTGTAGATATACCAATTATGTCAGCTTATTTAGTATTTATAGCTTTTGTATTTGTGATGATAAATTTCATTGTAGATATTCTATATTATTTTATTGATCCAAGAATTCGAGTTAAAGGGGATGCTACAAGTGGATAATAAAACAGTAAATTCTTGGGAAAGACTAAAAGATAGCGACATTTACTTTAGTTTTATTAAATCTCCAACTGCAATTGTATCATCAATAATATTATTAATAATTTTCTTTTGCTCTTTTTTTGTTGAATTTGTCACTACTCATAACCCTTTTGACCCTGCATCATTATCTTTAATGGAAGCATTTACTCCTCCTTCTTGGACTGAAGATGGTATGGCAAAATTTATCTTAGGCACGGATGGACAAGGAAGAGATATGCTTTCAACTATTCTTTATGGCTCACGAATTTCTTTAATAGTTGGATTTTCAGCAATTATTTTTAGTTTAATTTTAGGTGTCTCCCTAGGTTTAACAGCAGGTTACTTTGGTGGAAAATATGAAATGATAGTAATGAGATTAACAGATGTTCAGCTAACAGTGCCGAGTATATTAATGGCTCTATTAGTTGATGGTATTGCAAGAGGTATCATCTCCAGAGAAATGCATGACGAGATGGCAATATATGTTTTAATTTTTGCTATAGGAATTTCAGAGTGGCCTCAATTTGCAAGAGTTTCTCGTGCAGCAACTTTAGTAGAAAAAAATAAAGATTATGTTTCAGCCTCATCAATTATAGGTGTTTCGAATTTACTTATTATGTTTAAGCATATATTGCCAAATATAATGAGACCTATTTTGGTAATAGGAACAATAGGTCTAGCTCTTGCTATAATTGCAGAGTCAACATTGAGTTTTTTGGGAGTGGGAGTTCCTCCAACAACACCTTCATTAGGCACTTTAATTAGATTAGGAAACGATTTTTTATTTTCAGGTGAATGGTGGATAACATTCTTTCCTGCAATATTCTTAGTTATTCTTGCTTTCTCAATTAATTTATTAGGAGATTGGATGAGAGATACGCTTAACCCAAGGTTAAAAAAATGACTTTTCTAAAAATAAGTAATTTGAGTGTCGACTATAAAATGAGAAAAGAAACTATAAATGCTGCAAAAAATATAAATATAGACATAAAAAAAGGTGAAATTGTTGGATTAGTCGGCGAGTCTGGTTCTGGAAAAAGTACTGTCGCTAATGCCATTGTAAATTTAATTGATGAACCAGGTAAAGTTTCAAGCGGATCAATATTGATGGGAGAAACAAATATCAGCGAAAATCCAGAGACAATTGTTCAGTATAGAGGAAAAAAAATTGGATTAATATTTCAAGATCCTCAAACCTCCTTAAATCCAATTTTAACAATTGGTGAACAGCTTATAGAAACAATACAAACTCACTTAAATTTAAGTTCAGAGGATGCAAAAAATAAAGCAATTAATCTATTGAAAGAAGTTGGGATCAAGGATGCCGAAAAAAGGTTTTATAATTACCCTCATCAATTTTCTGGTGGTATGAGACAAAGAGTTGTTATTTCTCTTGCTTTATGTTGTGAGCCCGAATTATTAATTGCAGATGAACCAACAACAGCACTAGACGTTTCTATTCAGTCTCAAATTCTAGAATTAATTAAAAGATTAACAAAAGAGAGAAATTTAGCTGTAATACTTATTACTCACGATATGGGTGTTATCGCTGAAACTACAGATAGAGTGGCTGTAATGAAAAATGGAGACTTAATTGAAATAGGTTTAACCAAACAGATATTGGTTGAACCTAAGGAAAAATACACAAAAAGCTTAGTTAGCTCTGTACCACCGACTAATAAAAAAATATCTAGATTTACAATAATTGAAAAAGAGAACGTTAATAATCAAAATAATAACATTAAAATATTAAACAGGTGGTCTAAAAAGATAATTGTTGATCAAAATTTAATAGAAATTAAAAACTTGAGTAAGTCTTTTGATGATAGTTTTTTCACTGAGAATACAAAGAATTCTGTAATGGCTGTAGATGATGTCTCACTAAATATAAAAGAAGGACAGTCTTTTGGCTTAGTTGGTGAAAGTGGAAGTGGCAAAACAACAATAGCCAAAATGGTTGTTAATTTGTTTAAGCCTAGTTCTGGAGATATTTATTTTGACAGTGTTAATATTACCAAAATTAAAAAAAACAAAGATCTACTTAAATTTAGAAAACAAATTCAAATGATATTTCAGGATCCATTTTCTTCATTAAATGGTAGACTAAAAGTAAATGAAATTATTGCAGAACCTATTAAACTTCATAATCCAGATATAAAATCTAGTGATTTAGATAGTTATATTCATGATTTATTAGAGTCTGTTGAATTAACTCAACAGTCTGCAATCAGATATCCCCATGAATTTTCAGGGGGTCAAAGACAAAGAATATCAATAGCAAGGGCACTAGCAACCCAACCAAGACTTCTTGTGTGCGATGAACCTACATCAGCATTAGACGTGAGCATTCAAGCTCAAATACTAAACTTATTAAAAGATCTTCAAGAACAGTTAAATCTCACTATATTATTTATAAGCCATGATTTACCGGTTGTAAGACAAATGTGTGATAAAATAGCTGTGCTTAAAGATGGAAAATTATGTGAAGTGTCAGAAACAGAAGAGTTGTTTAAAAATCCTAAACATAATTATACTAAGGAACTACTAAAATTAATGCCAAAAATTGAATCAATTTATAACTAAAAGGAGAAAACTATGACAATATTTAAAAAAATTTCTGAAAATGAGGCTACTGGTAAAGTAAAAGAAATTTTTGATGAAATAAAAGAAGCCCGACAAATAACTGAAATTCCAAATTTTTGGAAAACTATGGCTAATAGTCCTGAAACATTAGAAAGAACCTGGAGATCATTACAACAAGTAATGGGAAAAGGTGAATTAGATCCTGCTGTAAAGGAGCTTATTTATGTTGCAGTTTCAATTACTAACAATTGTGAATATTGTATTAAATCTCATTCTTTAGCTGCCAGAAAAAAAGGTGCTACAGACGGAATGATAAACGAAATGATCGCAATTGTCGGGATGGCAAATGAAACAAATCGTTTAGTTGAAGGTTATCAAGTAGAAGTAGACGACTTTCTCAAATAAAATGAATTTTGATTTTGTTTACAAGATATGTACAAAATCTGAGTGGAGTGAGGCAAAACAAAATAATGTTTTTAAAGGCACTGCATTAGATATAAAAGATGGTTATATCCATTTTTCTGATAAAGATCAGGTAAAACAAACACTCAACAAGTTTTATGAGAAACAATCTAATCTAATAATACTTAAAGTAGATGCACTTAAATTAAAAAATTTAGTTTGGGAGCAATCAACAGATGGCAACATGTTTCCACATTTATACTCAGATCTAGATTTAGATTTTGTAGTTAAAGAATATATGATCGATTTAAAAGATGACGGTAAGCATAATCTACCAGATGAACTTTAATATTTAATTTGATTTTCCAACTAAATTGACAATTAAAACACCAGATATAATTAATATGAGACCTATAATTGTAAAAAAGTCTGGAATTTGATTAAATTTATAAATACCAACAACTGAAGTAGCTATTATACATAAGCCTGCAAATGAAGCATAAGTTACGCCAACAGGAATAGTTTTCATAACTAAAGACAGCGTATACATGCAAGCAACTATTGCTATTGCTGTAAAGACACTTGGTAAAAATATTGTAAAACCATTTGCAGCTTTGGCAAAACCATTTGATGCTGTACCAAGGGCAACTGCAATAATTAAAATTATATAAGCAGTTAAATTACTCATAATTAAAGAATAATATATCCTTAATTAATATCTACAAACTTTTCTAATTTATTTAATTGTTATAGGACCGACCATTCCACTTTCGTAGTGACCAGGAATGTTACATGCCATTTCTAAAGAAATATCTTTTGAAAACTTCCAAATAATTTCTCCTGTTTTATTTGGCTCTAGCATTACACTATTTGCGTGTTTATGGCCCAAAGAATGATCTTTTTTAGACATTTCTTTCATTTTTTTATGATCAATTCGGTCGCCTAAAAGAATATCGTGTTCAATTAATCTTGCCATTTCTGGTTGGTGATCAATATGCATCTTTTTAGTGCCAATATTATATTCATGCACTAGTTCACCTAAATTTTTAACAATTATTTTTACTGTTTCACCTTTTTTAACTTGAATCGAACTTGGCTCATAATAATTGTCATACATCTTTACTTCTATTACTCTAGTAACTTCGTTTGGATCGCCCTTAGATCCAATCATCTTCATTGAAGCTGCATTTGAATTAAAGGCGATAAAAATAAATAAAAGTATTAGTTTTTTCATTATTTAGGCATTGGTGTTGCGCCAGTCTCTAAACTCATGATTTTTCCATTATCATATTTGTAGACTGCCATTACTGCTTCAGTGTTTCCATCATCAAATGTTACAAATGCGTGGTGTACACCAACTTCGTCATTTTCATATACAACTCTTGTATCTCTTTGATTAATATCACCGCTCATCGCCCATTTGATCACTTCAGCTTTGCCCAAAGTGTTACCTGATTTATGCATTTTGAATTTGAAATCATCATGCAAAAGTTCATTCATAGCTGCTTCATCTTTATTTTTTAATGCAGCACTGTATTTTTCTAAAATTGACATATTACTCTCCTAATCTTTAATTAATTTATTATATTTATATACCATCAACAATTACAGAATTTGACACAGCATTGTCGTGTCTTATTTGCCTAATTGGTTTATATTCCTCAGAATTATACCATTCCATCGCCTTTTCTCTTGATGGAAATTTAATCACAATATTTCTTTCATTTGGCCAATCACCTTCTATTATATTCATTTCTCCACCTCGAACTAAATATTCCCCACCAAATTTTTCAACAACAGATTTTACCTTCGAAACATATTCTTTATAATTTTCAGGATTGTTAACAGTTATGTTTGCTAATAGATATGCACTCACTAAACCTCCTTTTTATAAGTAAATTTTAATTTATTCTGCAGGTTTAATCACAGACTTTGTAGCATGTGCAGCATTTTTAAAAGCTTTATTATAGTCAATAACTTCATGTACCATCAAATCATCCATAAGACCTGAATTTTTAAATGCAATCTTCAAGGAAAGTGCTTGTTCATAATCTCCTTCTACACATGAGATAACATCAAATCTACCTCTTACCCATTCATAGCTGATCAATTTTAAACCAGCTGCCTCAGTAACTTTCTTTGTCGACGCATATCTATCTGCAGAAGGATCATTTTGCATTCTTTTCATTAACTCTGCACTTATTTTACCAATCAAATAAAATCTTGCCATATTACATTTCAACTTTTGTTAAATCCCAAGCAGTCATTTTCTCAACACACTCATCGTAAATTGGCTTTCCAACTGGATGTGTACCAGATACTAGTTCTTTCATTTTTTCCATATTATGAACAAATACCTTAAACATTACGCCACTTTTATCTGGCTTTACTGCTCCTATAGTTTTTTCTGGATGAGCTGCTGATTTTCTTACACTCATACCCTCATCTGATTGCATCCATCCCATAAATTTTTCAAGTTTTCCTTCTTTCAAATCTACGATTACTAACACTTCTTTTTCCATTTTTTTCTCCTTTTTTTTATTTAGTATTTTAAATCAATCTAATGATTATTCAATTATTTCATTAAAGAATATTCACCTTTAAAATAAATTGATGAGGCAAATTTATTTTCTTGGGCTGAGTTAATTGGTGTGTACCCTGTTGAGCCACTACATTCTATTCCTTTATATTTTCCTGTTCCCCCTAAACATTTAAATGTACCATTCATTGAGTCTCCAAGTGGAATTTCGTAGTATGTAAAAATAGTATCCCCATCCATTTGATTTATTTTACAGTGTCCCATTTCAAATCCCTTTCCTGGGATTGTGCCTGCGCCAAGACAATATTGTGAAGCATTATCCATGAATGTTGTACCTTCGACTGCCATTAATCCTCCAACTCCATCGTAAGTAAAAGTTAAAAAGTTACCCTCGTTATCAGTAAGAAATTTGTTATCTCCAACAATAAAACCTTTAAGATCAATTTTTCCTTTATGACCGTCTGCAAAACTTGATGTTGTAAATATTATAAACATCATAATTAAATATATTTTTTTCACTATTACCTTTCTGTTATTATTTTTAATCTGAACAAACACTCATTACTGTTGTCTCTTGTTTATGGCCAGATTCCGCAATTACCTTAGCATTCTCTGGATTCTGCATAAATTTTTGCATAGTGTCTGCTGCTGGTGTTTCCATCACAATATGTACTTTATTTGGATTTTCTATTTCATTACCTACGTAAATAGTCTTAATACCTGCTGCTTCTCTTGGGCCAGAATGTTCATCAAACATTTTTTTCCAGTGAGCCCAGTCTTTTACTTCAAAGTTACCAACCATTTTTACCATTTTATTCCCCCCAAACCCCAGCAAATTCATATGCTTTTTCAAAAGTTTTAAACTCAATGCTAGCCATATTAACTCCTTTGTAAGTCTATAGTTATTTTGGTATTTTTGTTGCTCCAGTTTCTACTTCAATGATTTTACCGTCTTTAAATTTCCAACAACACATCAAAGCTTCTGTATTTCCATCTTGATAAGTAACATATGCATGATCAAAACCAATTTCATCATTCTCAAAAAGAATTCGGTATTTTGCAGGACTCATCATGCCTTTACTTACGGCTTCGACCATGCCTGCTTTACCCATGTGTACATATTCACCTTTTAGATGAGAAAACATTTTGTAGTCATCGTGCACTAGCTCACCAGCTGCTGCACCATCTTTTTCCATGATTGCTTTATTTAGTTTTTCTAAAATTGACATATTGATTCTTACTTTTTCATTGCATTGAACATGCTAAGGGTGTCATCAAATGTCATCATGGTTACAGTTTTTCCTTGATCATTCATTTCAAAATAATGTCCAAACATAGTATCCATGTTATCAGCTTTGGCATGAACCCTTACAAAAATCTTATTTCCTTCACTGATCATATCCATAATTTTTAAATTAAAATTTGGCCATGTTCCTGGAATTTTAGACATTGTTGCCATCATAGCTTGTTTTCCTTTATGAACTCCTGATAATGGGTGAACTCCTTCTTTACCTGGAAATGTCCACACAATATCGTCATCTATCATATCGTTAAAAAATGTTTCCATATCACCTGTGTTAAAAAGTTCATATGCTTTTTTCATTTGTTCTTTTACGTCCATAGTTTTTCCTTTGTTATTTGATATTAAATTTGATTATAAGGTAGAAATGTAATGAATTTATTACATTACTGCTATGCGTGATTATATCCAGTGAGGATAAGGAAGGCCTTTTTCTTTTAAAAAAGATTTATTAAACATCTTTGAGTTGTATTTATCAGATTTGTCACAAAGAATTGTGACAATCGTTTTACCTGGTCCTAAAAGTTTACCCAATCTTATTGCTCCAGCTATGTTTACTCCACAACTTGTACCTAAACTTAAGCCTTCTTTTTCAATTAAATCATATAAAACAGGCAAAGACTCATGATCACTTATTGAAAATGCTCCATCAATTTTTGCTTTTGCAAAATTTGCAGTAACTCTACTAGATCCAATGCCTTCAGTTATTGAACCACCTTCACTCTTTAATTCACCATTTTCAATGTAACTATAAAGAGAGGAACCTGTTGGATCCGATAAATATATTTTAATATCTTTATTCTTTTCTTTTAAAAAGCTACTAACCCCTGCAATTGTACCACCAGTACCAGATGAACATACAAAACCATCTATTTTGCCGTCAGTCTGTTCCCATATTTCTGGCCCAGTCGTTTCATAATGACCTTTAGAATTGGCGGTATTGTCAAATTGATTAGCCCAAACTACACCGTGATTGTTACTACTTTTCAATTCATCAGCCAATCTTCCTGCATATTTAACAAAGTTATTTTCATCTTTATAAGGTTTTGGTGGAACCAACCTTAAATCAGCTCCAATATTTCTTAATAAATCTTTTTTTTCTTGTGTTTGATTATCGTTCATTACGATAATAGTTTTATAACCAATAGAATTTCCTAAAAGACATAACCCAATCCCGGTATTACCAGCTGTTCCTTCAACAATTGTTCCACCTTTTGAAATTAGTTTTTTTTCTTCAGCATCTCTTATCAAAGCTAAAGCTGCTCTATCTTTTACAGAGCCACCTGGATTAAGGTACTCTGCTTTTCCATAAATATTACAACCAGTAATTTCTGATGCGGCTTTTAATTTAAATAGAGGAGTGTTTCCTATTGCTTCGACAAAATTATTTTGTAAAGTTTTCATATATCAAGCTTTGTATCACCACCTGGTGCAACACCATAGGGTTTAAATTCTTCGGACGCAGTTCCAACATTTTTTGCAGGAATGCCAACCATTACTGCATTTTCTGGAACATCTTTTGTAACAACAGCGTTGGCTCCAATTTTTGCATTTTTACCAATTACAACTGGTCCAAGGATTTGTGCACCAGATCCTACAACTACATTTTCTTTTAATGTTGGGTGTCTCTTAACATTTCTTTGATTGTCTGAATTTATACTTGGAGCAATTCCGCCTAATGTTGCCATGTGATAAATGGTAACGTTATCTCCAATATCAGATGTTTCTCCAATAACTACTCCCATGCCATGATCTATAAAAAGATTTTTTCCAATTTTAGCGTTTGGATGGATTTCTATACCTGTTAAAAATCTTGAGAACTGAGAAATTATTCTTGCAACAAGATGAAATTTTGCAATTGAAAAAAAATTTGCAATTCTATGAAAAAATACAGCTTTAACACCTGGATAAGTTAGTATTAAACTTAACTTTGATCTTGCAGCAGGATCTCTTTTAATTATCGACTCTAAAAAATCATTCATGTTTATTTAAGATTAGTTATTTAAATTTAACTACTTGTTACAACAGCAGTTTTCTGATGATGGTTTGCAATCACAATTTTTACAAACGCATCTGTCACAAGAACAGTTCGTACATTTACAGTGTGTATTATTGCATACCATAAGAGTTATATAATTGTATATTTTTTAAAAACAATACTAATAATAACCCTGATTTTAGAGTTCTTTAAGTGTTAATCCCTTTAGATTTGCTGGTACTGCGATATCCATCATTTTTGGATTGGCAAGATTAAGATTATCCATTATTTCAGCATATTCCTCTTTTGAGCTGACTTGTAATCGAGGGTTATTGCTCTTCTCACTACCAATTGTTGAATTTTTTTTTCCATTATAATCATGAGCAGGATAAACAAGTGTTTCTTCTGGAAGTTTTAAAAGTTTACCAAACAAAGAATCATAAGCCTGATGAGCACTACCATTTTGAAAATCTGTTCTACCTGTCCCATTAATTAAAAGTGTATCTCCTGTAAAAACTCTATCATTCATTAAGTAACTATATGAACAATCAGTATGACCTGGAGTATATATAGCTTTAAGCTCTATACTCTCAATATTTATATTTTCTTCATCTTTTAATTTTATATCAATTACCTCCGATTTAGAGTTTTCACCCATTATACGAATACAATTTGTTCGTTGATTAAGTTCATTTAAGCCAGTTACATGATCTGCGTGAATATGAGTATCAATTACTTTAACAAGTTTTAATTCTAAATTTTCTAAAATTTTTATGTATTCATCAGTATGTTCAATTACAGGGTCTATTATTAATGCTTCACGTCCTTTTCCACTAGAAATTATATAGGTGTAAGTTGAGGATTTAGTATCAAATAGTTGTTCGAAAATCATAATTATAAAATAATTAAAATTTTATAAAATTGATACTAATTTTCAATAGCTTTATGATTAGGCTTACTCCACTCTTTACCTTTAAACATCACATTCCATTGCAACCAAGGAAATAGCTTTGATTTCATTTGCCAATATAAAGAGCTAGGTTTTGTAGGGTCAAAAGGTAAACTTGGAGTTACTTTTCCACCATAACAAAATTCTGCTAACATAACTTTACCGTATGCAACTGTAAGAGGGCAGGCTCCATATCCATCATAAAGTCTATATGCTTCAGATGACTTATTGATATCTTTAATAATATTATGAGCAACTATTGGAGCTTGTTTTCTAACTGCTGCACCTGTTTTTGCATTAGGTGCATTCATTACATCTCCTAAACTATAAATATTTTCATATTTAGTATGTCTCAACGTCCCTTCTTTATGATCTACATCAACCCATCCACCAGCATCGGCTAATGGACTATTCTTAATAAAGTCAGGAGAAGTTTGAGGTGGTGTTACATGAATAAAATCGAATTTTTTTGTAACTTCTTTAGAATTTCCATCTTTATCTGATTGTTTGAATACAGCTTCTTTTGCTTCACCATTAACTGAAATTAAATTATGTTGGAAACTTCTTTTAATTCCATAAGAGTCACATATTTCATTTAATGGACCTTGAAAGTGAGGTACACCAAAAATAACTGGTTTTGCACATAAAAATTCTAAATTACTATCTTTAAGAGCGCCTTTCTTCTTTAAATGGTCTGCTGCTAAATAAGCTATTTTTTGAGGTGCTCCTGCACACTTAATTGGCATTGGAGGTTCAGTAAATAATAAATTCCCTCCCTGTAAATTTTTTAAACACTCCCAAGTGTAAACAGCCATATCTGAACTGTAATTGGTACAAACATTATTTTTTCCTAAAGTTTCTTTTAACCCTGCCACACCATCAAAGTTAATTTTTAAACCAGGACAAACTACTAAGTAATCATAAGAATATTCACCACCTGAAGTCTTTACCGAATTAGACTCTGGAGAAAAACTTTCAGCATATTCTTTAATCCAATTAACATAACTAGGCATTACAGATGACATTGGCTTGATAGTACTGTTCACATCGTAAGCACCTGCACCTACTAAAGTCCATGCTGCTTGATAAAGAGACTTCTCTGAAGGTTCTATGATTGATATTGATAAATCAGACTTTAAACTTTTTAGTCTCGTAGCAACTGATATACCAGCGCATCCGCCACCGATAATCAAAATATTTGAGTGATTAGAGTTATTCATACAAAAAAACTAACACTTATAATCTGCTTAAGATACACGTCTTATAAGTTGTTTTTTCAAACTTAAATATCGTTGATAAACCTAATCAATAATTTATAATGGTTCTAATTAATTAAAAGGAGAGTGAAGAATGTTAAAAATAAACAGTATGTGTCCTGATTTTCAATGCAAAACTACAGAGGGAGATATCTCTTTTCATGAGTGGCTTGGAGATAGTTGGGGCGTATTATTTTCTCACCCAAAAGATTTTACACCAGTTTGTACTACAGAATTAGGTTCATTGGGACAAATGAAAGCTGAGTTTGATGCAAGAAATGTAAAAGTAATCGGACTAAGTGTAGATGGAGTTGAGGATCACAAAAAATGGTTAGAAGATATTAAAGATGTATCTGGAACGATGCCGGATTATCCTATTATCGCTGATGAAGATTTAAAAGTTGCAAAACTTTTCAATATGTTAGAAGCCGATGCAGGAACAACCTCTATGGGAAGAACAGCAGTTGATAATGAAACTGTTAGGACTATTTTTGTTGTAAGACCAGATAAAAGAATTGGTCTTTATTTAACTTACCCAATGGCTACAGGTAGAAATTTCCATGAAATTTTAAGAGCTATAGACTCAATGCAACTTACTGCAAAACATAGAGTCGCTACCCCAGCTAATTGGAAAAAAGGTGAAGATGTAGTTATTCTTCCTGCTGTAAAAGATGATGAGGCTAAAAAAATATATCCAGATGGATGGGAAACAGTTAAGCCTTACTTAAGAAAAGTTCCAGATCCTACAAAGTAATAAGGATTTCGGATTAATTTATAATCTCGGTTCTAATAATAATTAGAACTGAGATTAAATTAGGACTTTTTATATTTTTTCATAGAAATATTTGCCAACAGAAGGTTTGGATCAACAAATACTTTTGATTGTTTAATTTTCTTAAAAGATTTGTAAGCAAATATTGCAATTGGTAGCTCAGTACAGCCTAGAATAATTTTTTTACATTTAATTTTCATTAAGTAACTTACTGCTGGTCTAATTGCTTTTTCTGCCTCTTTAATTTTTCCCATTTTAACTAGCTTTATTGATTTATTTACTGAATTTTTTTGTAAACTTTTGTTAGGACTTACTAAGTTAAAATTTTTATCAAAATATTTATTATAAACTTTAGTACTTAATGTAGCCTCAGTAGATAAAATACCAATTTTAGAATTTTTTTTACAGTTTTTTGATGTGTCTAAGTAAACTTCTTTAGGCATACTAAGTATTGGTATTTTAACTTTTTTTCTTAAATCATCGTACCAATAATGAGCTGTGTTGCATGGCATTACTATGAATTTACAATTATTTTTTTGCAACATCTTACACCCTTCAACAAGTGAATTTAAAACGTTGTAATATTTTTTTAAATTTTCTGGTCGTTTTGGGATGTTAGACTTGTTATATAAAACAAACATTGGATATTGTTGATCAAGTTTTCCAGCATTTATTTTTGCAAGTTTATTACAAAAATCTAATCCAGCCTGTGTTCCCATTCCTCCAAGAATACCTATCATAAATCTACTTTGAATTTTGTTTTAAAAGTTACAATATACAACTATATTTTATAAACAATTATGCAAGATATTTATATTGATGATATAGGTTCAGGATATCCACTAGTTTTAGTTCATGGATATCTAGGGTCATCAGAAATGTGGAAACTTCAAAAAGATTATCTGCATAAAAAATTTAGAATTATTGCACCAGCTTTGCCTGGTTTTGGTGAAAGCTTTAATGCAAAATCTTTAAACAGTATTAGTTTAATGGCTAAATTCATTATTCAACAAATTGATTTAAAAAATATAGATAAGTTTAATTTAATGGGTCACTCGATGGGTGGAATGATAGTACAAGAAATTGCAAATCTATCTGGAGATAGAATTAATAAATTGATTTGTTTCGCTACTGGACCTATTGGTGACATTCCAGGAAGATTTGAACCTATAAATACATCGATAAAAAAGCTGGGTGAGGAAGGAATTAAGGAACAAGTAAAAAGAATACCACCAAAGTGGTTTGTTGAAGGAGATCAAGCCAAAAATTATTATTTATGTGAAAAAGCAGTTAAAAATATATCTGAAGAAACAGCGCGTAACGCCCTAATAGCCATGAGAGACTGGAATGGATTAGAAAATTTAAAAAAAATAAAAAACAAAACCTTGATAATTTGGGGAGATAAAGACAAATCTTATAATTTTGAACAAGTCTCAACACTTAACAATAATATTCCTGATAGTGATTTAAAAATATTTATGAACTGCTGTCACAATGTACATCTTGAGCAGCCCCAGAAATTTAACCAAGTTGTTGAGGACTTTCTTATTTAAATCGGCCATTTTAGGCTTTTGCATAGCAGTATTTACATTTTAGCTTATTAGAAATGTTGACTCTAAATTTAAAACAAAGTTAGATTTTATTTATAAAAAACAACTTAAATGGGGAAAATATGAATATAATCAAAAAAATTCTTGTGGCTGGAGTAATTTCATTATTTGTACCAGCCTCAAGTTTTGCTGAAAAAGTAAAAATTGGTGATCCTGGTTGGACGGGCGCAACTGCAATTGCAAATTTACTTGCTGCTGTTGTCATTGACAAAATGGGTGGTGAAGCCGAGTTAGTTCCAGGAAACAATACTGCAATCTATGGAGCGATTGATAGAAGCAAAGGTGAAATCGAAGTTCACCCTGATATTTGGCTACCAAATCAAGAAGCTTATACAAAAGATTTAGTACCAAAAGGAACATTAAAATTAAGCAAAAATCCTTATGAGGGAAATCAAGGCTATTGTGTTTCTCAACAATTTGCAAAAAAAATGAATATTACTGCAATAGAAGATTTGGGGAGACCAGAAGTTGTTAAAGCAATGGACAGTGATGGAAATGGAAAAGGTGAGTTTTGGATTGGTGCTGATGGATGGGCTTCTGCAAATGTAAACCAAGTAAAACTTAGAGACTATAAACTTTACGATGCTGGTATAGAACCAATAAGAGCTGCTGAGGCTGTAAAAAATGCTAGAGTTTTAGATTCGATCAAAAAGGGTGAGGGTTACGCATTTTATTGTTACAAACCTCATGCTATTTGGGGAATGGCTGATGTAGTTATGTTGGAAGAACCAAAGTATGATCCAGCTAAATATAAAATGATTCAACCAAAAGCAGATGCAGATTGGTATCAAAAATCATATGTAGCTTCAAAGGATGCTTTGAAACAAATTCAAATCGGATGGGGAACTTCTTTAGAAAGTAAATCACCAGCGATTGTTGAATTTTTTAAAAATTTCCAGATCACAGCAGATGATGTTTCTTGGATGGCATACGAAGTATCAGTTCAAAAAAGAGACCCAGGAGAAGTTGCAAGAGACTGGATGGCTAAAAATAAATCAACAGTTGATGGTTGGTTAGGTCTTTAATTTAGTCAATTTAAATTTAATTTACCTGGCGACTTATAGTTGCCAGGTATCATTTTCAATAATATTAAGCTAAAATCCTTTTATGGAAGCTGCTATACAGATCCAAAACGTTTGGAAAATATTCGGAAATACATCCAATGATGCATTGGACGCAATACAAAATAAGAAAATTTCAAAACAAGAAGCTTTAGAAAAATACAATTCAGTGATTGGTGTTTCCGATGTTTCATTTGATGTTAATAAAGGAGAAATCTTTTGTGTTATGGGATTATCTGGAAGTGGTAAGTCAACACTTGTAAGGCATATTAATAGATTATTAGAGCCAACATCTGGAAAAATTTTAATAAACAACCAGGATGTAATGCAATTTAATAAAGAAAATTTACAAGAACTTAGAAATAAAAAAATTGGTATGGTTTTTCAAAATTTTGCATTGATGCCCCACAGATCTGTTTTAGATAATATTGCAATGCCTTTAGAAATAAGAGGAGTAAGTAAAAACGATAGGTTAGATGCAGCAAATAACATCTTAAATATTGTTGAATTACAAGGGTGGGGTAATAAATACGCACATGAATTATCTGGAGGAATGCAACAAAGAGTAGGGTTGGCAAGAGCATTAGCTGCTGATCCTGAATTTTTACTCATGGATGAGCCTTTTAGTGCACTTGATCCGCTTATAAGACGCCAGCTTCAAACAGAGTTTATTAAACTTTCAAAACAAATGAAAAAGACAACTGTATTTATAACTCATGATCTTGATGAAGCTGTAAGAGTTGGACATAGAATAGCAATAATGCGAGATGGAAGAGTAGTTCAAATCGGAACCCCTGAAGAAATAGTTGTAAATCCATCTGATGATTATGTTGCAGATTTTGTAAAAGGAATTTCAAGATTAAAAGTTGTTCAGGCTAAAACTATTATGCAACCTTTAGAGCAATATAAAAAAAACTTCGGGGAAAATTTAAGTAATAATGAAAAAGTAAATGAAAACGACATATTAAGCAAACTTATTGAAACTTCTGTTTCTAAAGATAAACCAATTGTAGTTGTAAATGATCATAATACGGAAGTTGGAATTATTACTCAATCAGACCTATTAAAGGCAGTTGTTGAAGGAAATGAGAATGAGTAAGGAAATTAAAAATTTATCAAGATCCGAACTTATCAAAAATTTTGTAATTTCAAATCCAGATTATTATATCAAAGAGTTTAAAAAAATTGGTAGCAAACCATCATACTCTTACTCTTTTAACCTTTTTGCAGCATTGTTTGGACCTGTATGGTTTGGACTAAGAAATGTATGGAATTACGCTCTGGCATTTCTAATTGTGGAAACATTTGCTGTTGTTCAAATTGTTAGAGGATTATTTGGCAACATCACTAAAGATGCAGTTGAAAAAATTGACAAAATTCAATCAACTATCGATTTTAGATACAAACAATTAGAGGCTGCAAAAGAAAATAACCCAGAAAAAGTCGAAGTCTACGAAAGGGCAATCAAATCACTTGAAGACGCAATGAAAGAATATGTAGTTGATGTTCAGCAAATCGAGGCTTCAGCAATATGGATAACTATTTCAGGGATTATATTATTAATTTTTGTAAAATTTATTCAAGGAATATTAGCCAATACTGTTTTAGAAAAAAGATACTCTGAGTGGTTATCAAATAAATCAATAAGTCCTGGCATGAAACCAAAAAATTACTTACTTAGCATTGGTTTTACAATAGTGATAATGTTTTTTTCAGTAATACATTATAGTTTCCCAGGTTTCTTCTCAATAATGAATGATTTTCCTACTCATCCAGAAATAAGACTTACTTCTATTAAATGGGTAGAAACAATTTTTGATTATGCTGTTATTAAAGGAGACGCAGTATTTACTGCAATTACAATTGGAATAAGATCTGTTCTTGATTTTTTAGAATTGTTATTTGTAAAAACACCTTGGATTGTGATCATAACTACCATTGTAGTTTTAACTGCTTTATCAGCAGGAATAAGAACCGCAATATACTCTGCAGGATTTTTAGCTTACATGGGTTTTTTGGGATTTTGGGTTAAAGCAATGACCACACTTGCTTTACTTGGTACAGCTGCAATACTAAGTATTGTTATTGGAATACCTTTAGGAATTTATTGTGCGAGACGTCAAAGATTTTATTCAATGATAAGACCAATAATGGATTTTATGCAAACTATGCCTGCATTTGTATTTATGATTCCAGTCATTGCGTTTTTTGGAACAGGTAAAGTTGCGGCTGTCATCATTACAATGATTTTTGGAGGAACACCTGTTGTTAGACTTACAGTGTTAGGTTTAAGAGGCGTTCCTGAAACTATAAGAGAAGCTGCAATAGCTTATGGTGCATCCAAATGGTATTTGTTAAGAAAAGTAGATTTACCATTGGCGACACCTTCAATACTTGCTGGTGTAAATCAAACTGTGATGTTAAGTTTAGCAATGGTTGTTGTAGCTTCACTGATCGGAGCAAAAGGTTTAGGACAAGATGTACTTGAGGCACTTCAATATGCAAATGTTGGACAAGGAATTTTAGCTGGTATTGCAATATTATTTGTCGCTTTAATATTGGACAGAGTAGTTCAAGGTAAGAAAAGAGTTTAATACTCTAATGAATAAAAATGTATGGTTGCTATTCGCTAGCAATGCATTTGCATTTTCAGTTGCACCTGTAACAGTGTTTTTAAGTGGAATAATTGGATCTAGCATAAGCCCAATTAAATCTTTGTCGACTTTGCCAATGTCGTTATCAATTGTTGGCACAGCTCTTTTTATAATAGTTGCTTCTAAAATAATGAGTATCACTGGTAGAAAAAAAGGCTTTATACTTTCATCCATAACAAGCTCATTGTTTGCTTTACTGGCAGCCTATGCAGTGATGAAACAAAATTTTATTCTTTATTCATTCTCATGCTTTTCACTTGGATTTGGGATGGCATTTGCTCATCAATATCGTTTTGCTGCTGCTGAAAGTGTAGATAAAAAACAGGCTCCAAAAGCCATTTCTTTATTACTTTTTGCAGGAATTTTATCAGCTCTATTAGGTCCTAATCTAGCAAATCTTGGAAAGAATATAATTTCAGAGGGTTTATATGTTGGCTCTTATCTATGTTTGTCATTATTAACTTTATCATCAATTATTTTTTTAGTTTTTTATAATGAAAAGAAAGTTACTGATAAAAAAAAAATTTCAAGAGGAAGATCAATTTTAAAATTAATTTCTCAACCAAGGTTTCTTCAGGCTTTAGTCTCCTCATCCTTTGCTTATGCAGTAATGTCTTTTTTAATGACTGCTACTCCAATAAGCATGCATATTAATGATAATATGTCTTTAAACAGCACCAGTTTTGTAATTCAATTACACATAATTAGTATGTTCCTGCCAGCATTAGTTACTGGAAATCTCATAAAAAAATTTGGACACAGCAAAATTATGTATTGTGGTGTACTATTTTTTATAATCACAATATTTCTGAGTTATCTTGATCAAACAGTTACAAACTATTTATTTTCATTGATATTTTTAGGTCTTGGATGGAATTTTCTATTTATATCTGGAACAAGCTTACTTGTATTAAATTATAGAGAAGAAGAAAGGTTTAGAGCTCAAGGTTTTAATGATTTTATAGTTTTTTCAATTCAAGCTACTGCAAGTTTAACAGCTGGTGTTGTTTTAAGTTATACTAGCTGGAAAACAATGAATATGCTTTGCATACCTTTTTTAATTATAATTATTTTCACAACACTAAGAGCAGATAGATTATCAAGAAAAGTTTAATTCTTACAGGCCGTGTCAACTTGTAACAGATATTGCTTATTGTAAGATTATTTTAAAAGCATATATGCATCGCATGAAATCACACAATAAATTTTTAATCATCACTACCTTTTTTTTAACAACACTTTTTGCAAATATCGGTTTAGCTGCAGATGTAACAGTAGAAATGTTAAATAGACTGGACAAACAGTCAAATGTTTTTGAGCCAAAGATAGTAAGAGTAGACGTTGGAGACACAGTTCTTTGGAAAGCCAAAGATAAAGGTCACAACGTCGAATTTATAAAAAAAGGAGTTCCAGAAGGCGTTGGCAAATTCAAGTCAAAATTCAATAAGGATGTTGAATACAAATTTGAAGTTCCTGGAATTTACGCATACTGGTGCACACCCCATAAAAATATGGGTATGATTGGTTTTGTGGTTGTTGGTGATGATAAATCAAACCTAGAAGCAATAAAAAAACTTAGATTTTCGTCAAAATCTAAGAAAATGGCTCCAGATTTAATAAATTCACTCTAATTAAATATTAAACTAGTTTTTAACTTTCTTACCCTTATCTGAGAGTTTTTGAACTTACTATCGGTATGAAAATCTCCTGGAAAAGCAATACATTTAATTTTTGCTTCAACGGCTGATTTTAGGCTAATTTCGGTATCTTCAATTGCAATACATTCATCATTTTTCAATTTAAGTTTCTTTAAACAATGTTTGTAAACTTCTAATTTTGATTTTGTATTTTTATTCCCAGTGGTATTACCAATATAATTAAAATCTTTCTTCTTAAGATATTTTACTGTGGATAAAAAAACTGAATCAATATTATTTTTTGTTGTAGATGTAGCAAATCCTATTTTTATTTTGTTTCTCTTACAGTAACTGATAATATTTAAGACCCCAGGTCTTGGTTTTATTTTATTTTTTTTTAAATAATTATTAAATATTAATGTTTTTAAATTTCTTATTTTTTTTGCATTAGTAGATGTATTATTTTCTAAACTGTATTTCCTAACTCTTTTCTCTCCACCTGGTTTTTTTAACATAGATTTATAAATTTTTTTACTCCAGTACCAATTTAATCCTACTTTTTGAAATGCTTGATTAAAACAATTTCTTTGTATATCAGAGGTCTCAATAATTGTTCCAATTGAACCAAATAAGACTGCTTTGATTGGCATTAGCCTTTAATGGCACCAGCGGTTAATCCACTTATAACCTGTCTTTGAAAAAACATTACTAATAGAAATAATGGAGCGGTAGCAGACACAACTGCAGATACAGCCCACATTAAATTTCCTTCATGCTGATTGGTTCCAAGGTAACTTTGAATTTTGGGAACCATAGTGTGGTTCTCTTGGTTTAACAATAAAGCTGTTACAGTAAAGTCATTATAAGCTAACATGAGACTAAACAATCCAGCTGTGATTACGCCTGGCCACATCACTGGCATTATAATATGTCTAAAGGCTTGGAAGTATGAACAACCATCAATCAAGGCACTTTCATCTAATTCTTTAGGCACAGTTTTAAAAAATGAATAAAGGAGCCATAAGGTAAAAGGTTGATTGATTGCAACAAGAACTACAATTGTGGTTGGTAAAATTCCCCAAATTTGTAATTGAAAAAAAGGGAATAGATAACCTGACACCAATGTTATATGCGGCATTGCTCTAAAAATTAAAGCAATAATTAAAATCCAAAATGCATAATTTTTTGTAGATCTGGATAGTGCGTATGCACCTAATGTGCCAAGAAATAATGAAATTGAAACAACACTAATTGTAACTATTACTGTATTTCTTGAAGCTTTCCAAAATTCACCTTCAAACCACGCGCCACTATAAGCTTCCTTGGTAAATCTAGCGCCAGTCTCAATTAAAGTATTAAAAGCTGTTATTGCATACCACCAATCAGCTCTTGAGAAAAAGTCAGCTCTGACTTTAAAGGATCCCCAAAACGTCCAAATAAATGGAAAACATGCAAGTAACAACCATATAACTATAAATATCGTGTTGAAGGTTTTTAAACTGTTTGATTTTTTATCTAATCCAAAATCCATAATTATCTATTTGTTCTAAACTCTTTCCAAGTTCTCAGTAAAACTGGCGTTAAAATTATTGAAATTCCTACAATAGTCATAATCGATGTTGCTGCTGCTGATCCAAATAAAATTACTTCCTCATTAACTAAGTTATCATATATCAACCAAGATAAAGATTGGGCACTACCCTCAGCACTAAAACCTATGATGGGTTCAAATACTCTAAAATTATCCATTAATGAAATTAAAGCAACAAAGGTAACTACAGGATATATATGAGGTAAAACTATATGTTTAACTCTTTGAAATCTTGAAGCACCATCTATAATTGAAGCTTCCAATGGTTCTTGTGGAACAGTTTGAAGTGCTGCATAAAAAACAACAAAAGCAAAAGGGGAGTGATGCCAAACTCCATAAATAATAATTGTAATCCAAGTTAAAGCTTTTGATGATTTAACAGATAAGTAAGGATCATCCATTAATATTTGAAGATTTGCACCTATAATTCCTTCTGCATCAATCATCCAGAATAACACTAGAGAACCTACCAAAGGAGTTACAATCATTGGTAAAATTGTACCAAAAATAAGGGGACCTCTAATTTTTCTAGAAATTGCGTTAAGACTTAGTGCAATAATAAATCCTAAAAGCAGAACGCATGGTGTAACAATTACACAATAGGTTAAGGTAAATACTAAAGCTTTGTAAAACGGAAGATTTCCTACTTTGCCAATAAATTCACCTAATGATTTACTCTCACTCCAAAATTCTGACACTTGATCAGATGCCAAGTGATTTCTGTCAATGTATGTACCAAAACCATTAAATTTTCCTAATGGTTTCTCTTCTTTAATTTTTGAAGTAGCTTCTTGATCTACAACTACTGATGTTTTGCATCCAAATGGATCACATTTTTTAACTTCAATGAGTATTTGATCATGTTGAGCGTAAAAAGATTGAATCCCTGTTGAAATAATTGGTAGCCCAATGAATAAAATCATTGCTAAACCTGCTGGGAAAAAAAACCAGAAAAAACTTCTATTGGGCATGATAAATTTATAAGTGGGGATAGTTATATCCCCACTTAATTAATTTATATTTTATAGAAAACCTTGTTCTTTTGCTTTAGTGATATAAGCAGCTTCAACATCTTTCAATGCTTGCTCAGCTGACTCATTACCTTGCAAAAACTCAACAATTTCACTACCCAAAGCACCATGCATTAATCCCATTTGTGGCAACATTGGATAAGGTTTTGCTCCCATTTTAACTGCTTCAATTACTCCAACAGATTTTGGACCAGGTACAAAGCCTTCTACTAACCAAACAGCTTGATCAGCAGCTTTTGCAACCATCTCTTTTGATGATGCTGCATGAGCCATTGCTCTAAAAGAAGCTTCTGCATCTGCGTCAGATCTATTTTTAGCAAGTGTAAATCCGTCCCACCAAAGTGTTGCTGCAGGAATATTACCACCACCAACTGTTGCAGGAGCAACTAATTTAGTAGCAGCAGTTATTTTCGCATCACCTTCATCGTCAAGTAATGTTCCAGATCTAGATGCCCATAAAGTCATAATTGCAACATTTCCAGATTCCCACTCAACTTTGATAGCTTCACTATCATGCGTTAAATAATCAGGGTTACTTAAATCAGCCAGTTTTTTTAACATATTCAAAGTTGCTACACCTTTAGCATTATTGATGTTTGGTTGTGCACCACCATCTTTAAAGAATTCACCACCATGACCAATGTACATGTTTACAAATTCTTCAGCTAGGTTCCAACCTGCTTTGTAAGCTGCTGCATAAGGATATTTCATTTTCCCAGCTGCTCTGATTTTTTCAGCAGCCGCTACAACTTCCTCGTAAGTTTTTGGAATGGCAATTCCATTTTCTTTTAAAACATCTGTTCTTACATAAAGATGTTGAGTATTAGCCATAAATGCTACAGCCATTACTTTTCCATCAATTGTAATAAGTTGTGACTCTTGAATTCCTTTTCCATATTTTTTAACTAGATCATTCATTGGTCTAATTAAATCAGCATTCATTAATGGAACTATAGAACTATTAGCAGCGACTCTAACTGAAAACTCAGAAGGATTTGCTGTTAAAGCTGGTACTGCAATTTTGTTGTGTTCAGCTGAGTGGGTGACTTTAAAGTCAGCACTTCCTTTACATTCTTTTGCAGTTTCAACTAAAGTTCTAAGAGCAGGAAAATCATTTGCTAAAATATTTATTGATCCACTTTTAATGTTACAGTCAGCGTTAGCTACTGTTCCAAAAAGTAAAAACAATAAAGTAACTAGTATTTTTTTCATATTATTCTCTCTTTTGTTAATATTAATTAGTTTTACTTATGAAAAATATACATATACGGTTAAGTTTATAAAAGTAAAAATTAGATTTGTTTTGACGCAAGTTCAGCACCTGCGACAAGTGCTTCAAGTTTTTTGTAAACAATATCTTCATCTACATTTCCATAGCCTGCAAAGGTACTAAATCCACAATCTGTTCCTGCCATTAATTGATTTGGCTCTAGTACTCTAGAAAAGGCTAAAATTCTATGTTTTACAACATCTGGATGTTCAATAAAGTTAGAAGTAGATTCTATAACCCCTGGAATAATTATCTTATCTTTTGGTACTTTTATATTTTCAAAAACTTCCCATTCATGAGCATGTCTAGGGTTAGCAGACTCTATCAAATATTTACTAACATTGGCTTTAAAAGCTAATCCAATTATTTTATCTAAACCAATATCATGAGTATGAGGTCCTTCATAATTACCCCAGCAAATATGCATTCTTACTTTAGATGGATCTATATTTGATAATGAATTATTTAAAACTTCCACATGTTTGTTAGCTCTTTCCAAAAAATCTTTTTCAGAAATTTCCTTGTAAATCATATGCCTTGATAATGCGAGATCTGGGCAATCAATTTGAATAGATAATCCACTCTCAGTTATTTTCTCATATTCGAACTTCATTATATCTGACAGTTTCTCAAGATACTCATCATCATTTTTATAATACTTGTTGGGTAAAAAATTACATATAACTCCTGGAGATGGTGAATTCATAAATCCATCAGTATGTGAATTTTTTTCTAAGGCTTTTTTAAAATTTAGAATATCTTTGTTAATTGAATCTTCATCTTTTATTTTAAGTTCACTTGTACAACACGGTCTCTTATAAGTTGGAGTTCCACCAGATAGGATAAGTTTTTTTTTAAAAGATGGAAAATCATCTAAGTCTTTTGGAGCTCTTCTTTCACTTTCACCAGAAAAACCATCAACTCTATCTTTTATGTAAGTTGCGTAACTTATTTTTGACATCTCTCCATCACTCACAGAGTCTATTCCGGTGTTTATTTGCTTTTTTACAATTTCAGATACATTTTTTTTAACCAATGCATCAAAGCTGCTAATATCTATTTTTTCTTGATTATCTTTAGAGGCAAGAAGACTGGAGAGTTCGTTTGATCTTGGTAAGCTACCAACATGTGTAGTTTTTATTTTAACCATGGTTCAATAATATTTGTTTCCATATAGCAACTTCATCAAATAAAACCCATTCTCTAATAATTGAGTTATTATTAAATTCAGCATGGTTAATACCCATTATAAATATTTTTTTATTTGATGCTTTACCGTATTCATCACTTTCATTAGCATGTTGACCTTGTAAAAACCATCTGACTGATACTCTTGGATTTTTCTCTGGCTCTTCTAAAAATCCAACATGCTCAATACTGAATTTTATATTTGTGAATATTTTCTTAATGGAATTCCATTTTTCAATAATATCTTCTCTCCCGTGACCAAGTTTATTTCCTGGCCAAAACAAATTTGCAGCTCTGTCATAATCTTCATATTTGTAATTTTTATTAAAGATATTACTTAACACCTGTGTATATTTCTCAGCGATTGATCCATCTTTATAACTCTCAGCTTTATAATCTGAATTTTTATCAGAATTAGCATCATACAATTTACTTGAATTTGATACGCCTCCTTCCTTTTCAATCATTTTTCTTGCAAACTCCTCTGGGGAATAACCAATCTGTCTGACCATTGCTCCTTGATCTCTAACGATCCATTCATCATAAACTTGATTATTCTTACAAGCACAATCAGCAATAACCCTATAATAAATATCTTTACCGGTGGGTTCACCATAAAAGCCTTTTCCAAGATGAGTTCCTTTGCTTAAAATTCTATGTGATGAGTGATATCCTATTTCATCATTACCATTCCAAATAACATCTTCACCTAGTAACTGCCTGTTTGGAAATTCTTTTAAAGTAGAATAGGTAGAGTCTATAACAGGTTTATTTCCATATGTTACACCAAATGGTGATCTAACCGGAATATTATTAGTATAAAACTCGCCAATTGACTCAACATCTCTATTTTCCCAAATTTGTTCTGTAATTTTTAAAATAAAGTCTGGAAAGTCTTTATATTTTTTATCAAAACCTTTCATTAGATGCTTGATACACAATTAAGATACGAAACTTCGCTTTCATTAATCTCAATATTAATATTCACACCTAATGGAACTGAAAGAGTATCTTTAAAATTTATTTCTTTTGATAAATCTTCCATTTCAATTTTCCATTTTCCTTTTTGTGAGAAAAGTATTGTAGGTTTATTAAAAATTAAATTTTCAACTCTGCCTTTTTTTGATTTTAAAGCACTTAAACTAAAACCTGTATCTTGTTTTATTATTGGATTAATAGACTTATCTTGAAATATGTTTCCTAGTATGTGGGAAATTTTAATATTATCTCCAATATCTATTTCATTTTGAATTCTATTGCTCAGACGAGATATATTGCTTTCTAATTGATCTAACTTGTAATTATTAAATTTTTTTATTTCATCGTTAGATATAGGTTCTAATAATCTTCTTCCATTTGGTATTGCTTTAATATTTAGATCGATTAATGAATTATCATCTAAAAGTGCCATACCTGTCCTTTTTGCTCTCTCTAATACCTCAGGTATCCAAGTGACAATTCCTGGATCATCACCTCCTAGTACAACGAAAATTAAGCCTTCTTCATCACCGGCATTTTCAAATGCTCTAAACATATTTGTTGGCATTGAAATAACGTCTCCTGGATTTAAAATTGTTTCATCTTTGCCCTCAGACCCCCAATAAAATCTCCATTTACCTGAATATATTATGAATACCTCTGCTGTTAAATGGCTATGTAAACCCGATCCATTAAAAGGTTTTGCTGATACTGCACCTAAATTAAAACCATGGGGTTCAGATATTTTTATTGATTGGTCAGCGTCTTCTGCGACACCTGGACCTAAAATGGAATAATTTTTTCTTTCTTTGTGTCCATCTAATTTACCTTCAACAAATGGTAAAGTGCTTGGAATTAAATCTTTAAATTTTGCTAGTCTAATATTCATATTTTTTTAATTATAATATTGTGATACACGAATATTTCCAATAAATAAATATATGCAAATAGAACAATTTGATACAGGTCTAAAAACAAAAACAAATGTACAGAACATTGTTCTTTCACCTGAAAAAAATTTAGAAAATAAAAACTTAGTTAGAGGTTATTTAAATAAGATCGTCACTTCAGGAATAAATGAAATCGATAGTAATTTAAATGAAGCATTTATAGCTGATGTTAAGATAAATAGTTTTTATCCAATTAATGAATTTACAGGAGTTCAAAATTTAAAAGATAAAATTTGGTTACCATTATTTGAAGCATTTCCTGATCTTGAAAGAAGAGAAAATATTGTTGTTGGTGGAGCTTTCAGAGATAAAATTTTGATAGGATCATACTCTGTTTTATCAGGTTATTTTAGAAATTCATGGCTAGGAATAAAACCAAATAATAAAATGATAAATCTTCGATGTTGTGAAATTCATGAGCTTAAAGAAAAAAAAATAATCGAGAGTCATATCTTAATTGATGTAATGGACTTTTTGAGACAATGTGGCATCTCCTCAATCAATCCATCAAGAGGTTCAGAGGGAGCTTGGCTTCCACCAATAAATACAGATGGGGTAAATTTTTTTGAAAAAGATTTAGAGGTTTCAAATTCAAATTTAAAACAAGCCTTGGAAATGGGAAGAAGTCTGAATATAAAACCAGAGAAAGAAAATCTCTCAGATAATGAATTAAAAGAAAGATTATTAAATCATCCTCAAAAAGAATATTGGCATAAGAAAATGATTTGGTACGGTCCATGTGGAATAGGCACTTCAAGATCACTAGAGGGATTTATTGATATGCATCAATTACCATTTAGAAGATCATTTACTGAAAGAGATTATTTTAAGCTAGGACATTATTGTGAAATAGGGGATGGTAAATTTTCACTTTGTGCAGGTTGGCATAGTTTAGAGGCAAACTATGGTTCAAACGATTGGTTGGGATATAAAGCAAATAATCAAAAATTAACTATGAGAGTTATGGATTTTTATCACCATGATGAGGGAAAAATCCGTGAAAATTGGGTACCAATTGATATACTTCACATTCTAAAACAAATCGGCATTGATGTTTTAGATAATATTAAAGGCTAAAATGGCAAATATAAAATTTACTGGAGTACATAAATCTTTTGGGACTAATAAGATTATTACAGATTTTAATTTATCAGGCAAGGATGATGAATTTCTTGTATTAGTTGGACCGTCTGGATGTGGAAAATCAACTTTGTTAAGAATGATTGCAGGTTTAGAAAAGATTGATGAAGGCGAAATATTTATTAATGATCAAAAAATAAATGATCTTCATCCTTCTAAACGACAAACAGCAATGGTATTTCAGTCTTATGCTCTTTACCCTCACATGAATGTTTATGAAAATATGTCATTTGGGTTAAAGATTGAAAAAAGATCAAAAGAAGAAATCCAAACAAAAGTTATGCAGGCAGCAAAAATATTAAAGATAGAGGAATTGCTGGAAAGAAGACCCAAACAATTGTCAGGAGGACAGAGACAAAGGGTTGCAATTGGAAGAGCAATTACAAGAAATCCAAAAATATTTTTATTTGATGAGCCTTTATCAAATTTAGATGCAGCACTAAGATCAGAAATGAGAGTTGAAATTTCCAAATTACATAATCAAATTAAAACAAATATGATTTATGTTACGCATGATCAAGTAGAGGCAATGACTTTAGCAGATAGAATTGTAATATTAAATCTTGGTAATATTGAACAAGTTGGAACTCCAGACGAAATTTACAATAATCCAGCAAATATTTTTGTAGCTCAATTTATTGGAACTCCAAAAATGAATATTTTACCTTTAAATAATGAAAATATAATTTCAGATAATAAAATTATTTTTTTAGGTAATGAAATAACTTTTGAAAAAACTAAATTTGATAAAAAGAAATATTTCTTAGGAATAAGACCTGAGCATTTTAACTTATCTAATGAATCACAATTTAAATTTAAACCTAAAATTGATCTAGTTGAAAATTTAGGTAATGAAAAGATTGTATACATGAGTAACGACAACTTAGAACTTAGTGCAAAAATTTCTAGTCAGGAAGATTTTCAAAATCAGATTAATTTTGACTCTAAAGATATTTTTATTTTTGACGAAAACGGAAGAAGAATTTAAATTTTTTTAAATATTATTGTTTCATTAATTATTTAATATGAATTGGATAGTTGTTACAGTTATTGCGGCTTTTTTTCAGAATCTAAGGTCTTCATTTCAAAAAAAAATTAATAAGGATGTTTCAACTATAGCATCTACTTATGTTAGGTTTTCTTTCGCTCTGCCTTTAGCATTAGTCTTGTTTTTTATATATTTCAGAGAAGTTTCTGTAATTAATGAAATACTTAATCAGCCAGGTTTCTTATTTAATGTAACTTTAGCATCAATTTTTCAAGTAATATTTACTTTTGTATTATTATACTTGTTTAGGTTCTCAAATTTTGTTGTTGGAACCTCACTAAGTAAAACAGAAGTTGTACAAGTAGCTATATTTGAATATTTAATATTAAATGAAAAATTAAGTAAGCTAGGCATAAGTGGAATTATAATATCAACTATAGGTGTAATAATTTTGTCTGTTAAAGATTTAAAATTATTTCTTCAAAACATATTTTCAAAAACAACATTAATTGGACTAATATCCGGTTTATTCTTAGCTCTGAGTATTGTTTATTTTAGATCTGCTGCATTATCTTTAGAAAATTTTAATTCAAATTTTGAAAAAGTAATATCAACTTTACTTTTTGGATTATTAATTCCAACAATTATTTTAACAATTTACCTTTTAGTCTTTGAAAAAAAAGAGTTTAAAAAACTATATAACGATAAATACGACTGTATGTTAATTGGTATTGGAGGTTTTTTTGCATCTCTTTCATGGTTTTATGCATTTACTTTAATTCAAGCATCCTTTGTCAGGGCAGTTGGTCAAATTGAATTATTATTTAGTTATTTTTCCTCAAAATATTTATTCAAGGAAAAAGTAAAGTTAACAGAAATTTTAGGTATTGTTGTTTTTGTAATTGGAGTTACAATTTTATTAATTTCTAGAGTTTAAAACTAATTAGAAAATCCGTATTTTCTAAGTCTTACATCTCCAGTTCGTGCATGAGCCTCCATACCTTCATATCTTGAAATTCTTGCACAAGCTGCGCCCACTTCCTTAGTTGACTCCTTTGTCATTCTTTGGAAACTCAATGTTTTAATGAATTTTCCGACAAATAAACCGCCTGTATATTTTCCCGCACCTTTTGTTGGTAAAATGTGGTTTGTTCCAGAGCATTTATCACCATAAGCAACCGTAGTTTCTTCTCCAATAAATAATGATCCGTAGTTTTTTAATCGATCATGGAACCATTGAAGGTTTTTAGTCTGTATCTCTAAATGTTCAGGAGCATACTCATCACTGATTTTAGCCATTTCTTCGTCTGTATCGCATAAAATTACTTCCCCATAGTCTCTCCAGGCTGCACCAGAGTTTTCTCTTGGTAAGTCTGGCAAGTCTGCAATTAATTCTGGCACTCTTTTCATTACATATTCAGCTAATGATTTACTTGTAGTAAATAACCATGCAGGAGAATTGTAACCATGCTCAGCTTGTCCAACTAAATCGAAAGCAACTAATTCTGGGTCTGCTGTTTCATCTGCTATAACTGCAATTTCTGTAGGACCAGCAAATAAATCTATACCTACTTTGCCAAATAAAATTCTTTTTGATTCTGCAACAAATTGATTTCCAGGACCAACAAGCATATCAGCAGGTGCATTACCAAAAAGACCATAAGTCATCGCAGCAATAGCCTGAACTCCACCTAAATTCATTATTACGTCTGCTCCACATAAGTCAGCGGTATAAACAATAGCAGGATGAACTCCAACACCAGGTTTTGGTGAGCTGCAAACAATAATATTTTTAACACCAGCAACTTTAGCTGTGGTAACACTCATTACAGCAGATGCTATATGAGCATATCTTCCTGCAGGTACATAACAACCTGCTGTATTAACAGGAATTAATTTTTGTCCAGCAAATAATCCATCTGAAAGCTCTACCTCAAAATCTTGGCCATAATTTTTTAATTGTGCTTCAGCAAACTTTCTTACTCTTTCATGGGAAAACTGAATGTCGTCTTTTGTTTTAGGATCTAAATTTTTTTTAATTTGTTCAATTTTTTCTCTTGTAACTACTACTTCTCCTTCATATTTATCAAATTTTTTTGATAACTCGATACATCCTTCTTCTTTTGTTTTCTCTATATCTTTTAGAATATTTTCTACAATCTCTCTTGTTTTTGTATCATCAGTAGAAGATGTTTTGGGTGATTTTTTTAAATAATTTATTGCCATGACTAAATCCTAATTTAATTATTATTTTTTTTCAATATTCATTTAATCCAAAGCTACCACAGCTGCTGCAATAGATGCTAGCCTTGCTGTCGCATCATCTGATCTACTAGTAATTACCACTGGAACCTTTCCTCCTATAACCACTCCTGCCGCACACGCTCCCATAAAATAAATCATCATTTTAACTAGAGCGTTACCTGCTTCAACATTAGGAACTAATAATACATCTGCATCTCCTGCAACTATATTGTTTATACCTTTTATTTCTGCGGATTTTTTTGACACACTATTATCAAATGCTAGAGGTCCAAAAATATCTGCATTAAGACTCTCTTTCGCAGCTAATTCACATATTTCTTTAGCATCAAGTGAACTTTGCATGCTATCTAAAACTTCTTCTGTTGCAGAAAGAATGGAGACTTTTGGTCTTGCTATTTTTATCCTATGACAAAAATCAACTACATTTTTTAAAATATGCATTTTTGTTTTAACATTTGGATTAACATTTAGAGCACCATCAGTTATTATTAGTGGTTTATCCTCTTTATCCAAAGTCATATGCCATATATGACTCAATCTTTTTTTACCAATCAAATTATATTTTCGTAACAGAACTTCTTTCATTAAAATGTCAGTGTGTATATGACCTTTAACAATTATTTTGACTTTTCCATCACCAGCAAGTTCTGCTGCAATTTTAGCAGTGTTATTTTCAACTGTCTCATTTATTATTTCATATTCAGAGATATCGAATTTTAACTCCTCAGCAGTTTTTTTAATTTCTATTTCATCACCTATAAAAACAGGGATGATCAATTTTTCTTTTACGCAATCCATTATAGATAGCATAGGAAGTCTTTTGCCTGCATTTACGATTGCTGCTTTGGCTCCTCTTTTTTGGTGAGCAATATCAAGTAAATTGAATGGACAGACTGTTGATTTATCTGAAAGCATTTGAATTTATATATACTAAATTAATAAAAAAACTAATATAGTATTATTGATATAAGGATAAAAAGTGGAAGTAGTTACAAAAATAGCTCCGATCGCTCTAGCTCTTATAATGTTAGGTCTTGGATTGGGATTAACGGGACGTGACTTTTTAAGAGTAATCAATAATCCTAAAGATTTTATAATCGGCTTTGTCTGTCAATTGATACTTTTACCAATAGTTGCATTTATAATTGTATTAATATTAGATTTGCCAATTGAAATTGCTGTAGGCGTTATGATTATAGCTGCAGCTCCTGGCGGAGTAACATCAAATGTAATGACAAAATTTGCAAATGGAGATGTTGCATTATCAATCTCATTAACCGCTATAATAAGCCTAATTAGTATTATTTCTGTTCCTTTTATTATTTTTAAATCAGCAAATTTATTGGGAGTTACAGATATATCTTCTGATATCACCATGACCGGCATTGCTTTAAAAATGGCTCTAGTAGTTACAGTGCCTGTTATTTTAGGAATGATTATAAGGAAATTTGCAGAAAATTTTGTTTCTTCAAATATTTCTATAATCGAGAAAATTACAACTTTATTATTTGTAATTGTTTTTGCAACAATATGGATTGAAGAAAGAGAGAATATATTCAATTACTTAAAACAAGCGGGTTTTGCCGTTCTTGTTCTTAATATTGTCATGATGATGCTTGCATATTACATAGCCAAGTTATTAGCCACTGGCATAAAGCAAAGAAAGTGTATTTCAATTGAGTGTGGACTTCAAAATGGCACATTAGCAATATTTGTCGCTACACAAATATTTAGTGACATTAGTTATATTATTCCAACAGCAGCATATGCTCTGATTATGTATTTAACTGGCTTTATAATGATCTTTATACTTAGAAGATCTACTTAATATTTATTTGCCCAAATATCTTAAAGATTAAACGAGAAAGTGAGAGTACATTTTTCTCCTGCAGTTTAATGGTATCAGTTAATGTTTTGTCTTGCATGTTAACATTAAATAGTTTTTTTTTATTAACACTTATATATTTATTTTTTAGCAAATAATTTAATTTTCTAACAACAGTTGGTCTTGGAATATGAGTTATTTCAGAAATTGACATAGTATTCACACCAGTTTCAGGAACTATTATTTTGTTCTTTTTCCACTTTGAAAAGTTCCATCCATTAGCTTCATAAGATTTTGTAACAAGTGAATACCACATTATAACCATTCCAACTGAAAATATTTCAAGATCTCCTACTTGTTTTTTCCATCTATTTGTAAAAATAAAAATAAACTCTAAAAAAAAATACCAACAATATGTGAAATTATTTTTAATTTCATTTGAGATTTCATCAAATTGCTTAGATTGATTAATTAAATTATTTTTTTCACATATCTCATTAATCTTTGAAAGTAATGCACATAAATTTTGAAGAGTATTTTTAGGTTGAACCAGTCTAAAAGCTGATCTATCGATATATATTTTTTTACCAATTTTTTTTAGTACACCAAATTCTTCTAAGCGAAGGATTTTTCTTCTAGCACTCTCTTTGGGAATAATTAAATTTTTTGATATTTCAATAATATTTATTCTGTCTAGTTCTAATGATTTATCATATAAGAAAAAAGTATCATAACTTTCTACAAGTCCATTTTGAATATAATAATCAAAATCTTTATTTATAAGATAAAGAATTATTAAATACTTATCTATGTCTTGAAATGTTTCATATGATGAATTAGTCCATTCAGATAATAATTTATAGTAAAAGGGAGCTATTTCATCAAAATTTTCTACAATAACTTTTTGAATTTCTTTTTCACTTAATTGTAATGAGTTTTTAATCATTTTCCTCAAACCCATTTTAGTCTTTTGACCCCATTTTGGACATCAAATAAAATTTTAATAACCCATTTCGGACACTTGAGAAATAGCATCAAAATTTATATGTGTTTTAATAGTATTTATATGAGTTTGAATAGCCTAAAAAGAGCATCTGATATTGAAATTTCTTCTCAATTAACAGGTAACGTAAATATTGATACCCCTCATAAAGTAAATATTGATGCTCTTAAACTCAAAATGATTAAACAAGAAAAAAAAGATAATTTTAAAAATAAAGCTATCGTCGTATTACTATTTTTTGGATTAGGAGTACTTGGATATTTTGTTTCTATTTAACTTTAATAATCAAATAAATAATCTAAAAATTTGGGCATTCTCAACAATTATCAGTTATTGTAATAAATAATAATTAGTAAATAATAAAGAAATGAAACCATTTGCAGGATATTTAATTTTAGCTTTAGGAATTACAACAGGCATAGCTGCAAACAGTTTTGCAAAGATTTCAGATGGTTTTACAAAGCTGACACCAACTATTGCTTGTTTGCTTTTAATGAGTGTTACAATGTTTTCTTTGGCTAAAGCAATGTCAGTGATACCTGTTGCATTTAGTTACTCAACTTACAGCGGATTAACAGTTGCGGGGGTAGTTTTGTTTGGGATATTAAAGTATAATCAAGTTCCTAATATTTATGGATTAATTGGTATTTGTTTAATTGTAACTGGGGTTATAATGGTGAATTATCTAGGACGAGCAGGTTAACAATTAAATCTATTTCAATAAAATACGAATATCTTCCATTATATTATCCGGAATTTTAATTTCTGATTTATAATTCTTTTTATATCTTCTTAATTTGTTCTCTCCTGGATATAATATTTCTTTAAGTCCTTTTAATTTAGGAAGTTTTTTAATTCTTTTTATGTTTTCTTTTATTCTTTTTTTATAATTTGATTGAAATAAGTTTGCTTTCATTACAATAAATAAATGACCAATATTTTGTGGTCCAGAAAAATCATCAAAAGGATCTTTCACTTTTCCGCCGTGATTACCCCCTGTGTAAACACCACTTAATATATCTACCATCCACGCAAGTCCTGATCCTCTAAACCCTGCTATAGGAAGTTGAACACCCTCAAGTGCTTTTTTTGCATCTGTTGTTGGATTACCAAATTTATCCAAAGCAACTCCTTCAGGAATTTTTGAATTTGATCTTGATGCAACTCTAATTTTTCCTCTATTAATCATTGAGACAGATGTATCCAATATAAATGGAACTTTAGAACCTGTTGGGGATCCAAAGCAAATTGGGTTTGTGCCAAATAAAGATTTTATTGCTCCATGTGGGGCAATAGCAGGTGGTGCATTAGTGAATACTAAAGCTATCATGTTTTTTTTTACAGCTTGTTCAGCGTAATATCCCGACATTCCGTAATGGCCACTATTTTTGACTGCAACCAATCCTATCCCTGTTTTCTTAGCATTTTTAATAGCTTTTTTTATGGCTGTATCTGCAGCAACAAATCCAATGCTATCATTTGCATTTATATGAGTAACAGATTGGGAAATATTTTTTAGTTTGATTTTAGGTCTTGGATTAATCAGTTTTTTTTTTATACGATCGCAGTACATTTTTAATCTCGATAATCCATGGGTTGGGGCACCGACTAATTCTGCATTAATAATTGCTTCAGCGCAAATTGCAGAATGACTTTTTGAAAGTTTATATTTTTTAAAAATTTCAATTATTATTTTTTTAAGTTTATTTTTTTCCATAAATTTTTCTAAAACTAAACTAGAAATTGTATTTTTCTAATCAAAATTAATATTTTTGTAACATTTAATTTTATAATTTAATACCATCAACCAATTAAAAAAGAGAGGATATATGAAAAATATAATAAAATTAGCTTCAATAGTCCTAGTCTTTTCATTTACATTGTTCGGATTAACAAACAAAGCTTCTGCTGCAAAATTAACTATGTATTGCAGTGTTGAAATAGATGTTTGTGAAATGCTTGAGCAAGCTTATGAAAAAGAAACTGGTACAAAAGTTGCTATGACAAGAGCAAGTAGTGGTGAAACTTTTGCAAAAATTAAAGCAGAGTCGTCAAATCCAAAGGGAGATGTTTGGTTTGGTGGAACTGGAGATCCACACTTAACAGCTGCACAAGAAAACTTAACTGAAAAATATAAGTCAACTCACTTTAATGATTTATTACCTGCCGCACAAAACCAAGCAAAAAATGCAGATTTTAAATCTGTAGGAATTTATGTTGGTGCATTAGGATTTGGTTATAATAAAGATCTTTTAGCTAAAAAAGGTTTACCAGCTCCAAAATCATGGATGGACTTAACAAAACCTATTTACAAGGGAGAAATCCAAGTAGCAAATCCAAATTCATCTGGAACTGCTTACACAACTTTAGCAACAATTCTTCAAATTTTTGGAGAAGATAAAGGTTGGGATTATATGAAAGCACTTCATTTAAATATAAACACTTATACTAAATCAGGATCTGCTCCAATTAAAGCAACTGGTAGAGGTGAAAATTTAATAGGTATTTGTTTCCAGCACGATGGAGTTAAACAAACTAAAAAAGGTTTACCCGTTGTAACTGTGTCTCCTGAAGAGGGAACAGGTTATGAAGTTGGATCTATGAGTATTATCGCAGGTGCAAGAAATATGAAGGAAGCTAAAAAGTTTTATGATTGGGCTTTAAGTCCAGCAATTCAAACTATGGTTTTCACTTCAGGGAAATCTTTACAGGTACCAGCAAATACTAAAGCACAAGCTGATCCAGATGCCCCTGATTTATCAACTATTAATTTGATTGATTATGACTTTGCAGTTTATGGCGACAAAAACACAAGAGCTGGACTGTTAGGTAAGTGGGATACCGACGTATCTGTAATTCCTAGATAATTTTAGGAATTAATGAGAGGACTCGTTATCGGTTGGATGCTCATAGGAGGATTGGGTTTCCTAATCTTTCCTTGGTATGTAACTGGTGACGGGTTTTTCTCAATTAACTGGATATTAGAATACTCTTTAGAAAACTATGGCTCTGCCTTACCTCAAGTATTTATTAACAATAAGCAATGGCTTTTACCCTTAGCAATTCCTCTATTTTTTCCATTAACAACATTAAAATTAACACAAAATAATCCACTTTATTCTAAAATTTTTTTATATTCAGGATTAATTGGTTTTTTTTATTTTTTTCTTCAAGGATTTTCAATTGGAATTAGAGGATGGAATTTTGAAATTTTTCAATCAATTTTTGGCGACGTAGAAAATCAGTTTGGAATAGGATCAGGTGCAGTTTTGACGTGCTGTACATTCATTTTTTATATTACGCATGGTTTATCCTCGCGAGGATGGCTTAATGGTGATAATTTTATTGTTGGTAGTATTGGAAGTATAATTATTTTAGTTTCTACATTTGTATTCTTTCCAATATTTAGAATGTTTGCAGTTGCTTTTAAAGGAACTGAAGGTGGATATGAAATAAGCAATTTTTCTGACAAAATATTTAATAAAGGAATTTGGGGATTAGATTGTCTTTATAGTGATTATGCATGTGGAGTGTTTTGGAATACAGTTACAATGGGAACACTTACTGCTTTTTCATCAACGGTTTTAGGATTAGCTTTTGCTCTTCTAATTGCGAGAACTAGTTTTAGGTTTAAAAAAACGATTAGAATATTATCAGTATTACCAATTATCACTCCACCATTTGTAATTGGTTTAGCAATAATAATTTTATTTGGAAGAACTGGTGTTGTAAGCACTTTTCTTGAGTGGGGATTTGATATTGAGCCATCAAGATGGATTTATGGTTTACCAGGAATATGGTTTGCACAAACACTAGCCTTCACACCTATTGCATTTTTAGTTTTAATAGGTGTTGTTGAAAGTGTAAGCCCATCAATGGAAGAAGCTTCTCAAACATTGAGAGCTTCTAAGTGGCAAGTTTTTAAAACTGTTACTTTACCGTTAATGAGGCCAGGTATAGCAAATGCATTTTTACTTGGCTTTATAGAAAGTTTGGCAGATTTTGGTAACCCTTTAGTACTTGGGGCTGAATACGATGTTTTATCCACTGAAATATTTTTTGCAATTGTTGGCGCGCAATATGATGAAACCAAAGCAGCAATATTAGCTATGATTTTGTTATCCGTTGTTCTAGTAGTATTTTATCTTCAAAATCAATGGCTAGGAAAAAAATCCTATATTTCAATTTCTGGTAAAGGGGATAGTGGAGTTCATCCAGAACTTCCAAAAAAAACAAAATGGGTGATATATTCGACCGTACTTCCGTGGGCATTATTAACATTCATTATCTATTTGATGATTATGTTTGGAGGTTTTGTTGAAATGTGGGGAGTTGATCATAGTTTTACTTTAAGGCACTACATTGAGGCTTTTAGCATTGATTGGGTAAATGATAGAGGACTTTTATGGACTGGTACAGCATGGAATTCTTTTAATACAACATTTACGATCGCATTAATTTCAGCATTACCAACAGCAGCAATAGGAATTTTAACAGCATATTTATTAACAAGACATAAGTTCAGAGGAAAAAATGCTTTTGAATTTGGTACGATGCTAAGTTTTGCAATCCCAGGAAGTGTTATAGGTGTAAGTTATGTCTTTGCATTCAATGTGCCACCACTTGAAATTACTGGAACTGGAATTATCCTAGTGATTGCTTTTGTATTCAGAAATATGCCAGTTGGTGTAAGAGCAGGGATAGCTGCAATGAACCAACTCGACCCTCATTTAGACGAAGCTTCATCAACTCTAAATGCATCCAGCTCTCAAACTTTTAGAAATGTAATTCTTCCTTTACTTAAACCTGCTATAACAGCATCATTGGTTTTTAGTTTTGTAAGAGCAATGACAGCAATTAGTGCTGTTATCTTCTTAGTAAGTGCAAATTACGACTTAGCTGTATCGTATATATTAGGAAGATTAGAAAATAATGACTATGGTTTAGCAATAGTATATTCATCTGCATTAATAGTTGTTATGTTAATAACAATAATGTTAATGCAATTAATAATAGGTCAACGTAAATTAGGACGACGAGATCAAAATGCAGGGATTTTACAAGGAAATATTGGATAATGAAAAAAGCTGAAGTAAAATTTGAAAACATAACAAAAAAGTTTAATGAAACGGTTGCTGTTGATAATGTTAGCTGCACTTTTGAAGCTGGAACTTTGACAACTTTATTAGGACCCTCAGGATGTGGAAAAACTACATCACTAAGAATAATTGCAGGACTTGAGCGAGCTACAGATGGTAAAATTTCAATAGATAATGAAGATGTAACTATTTTACCTGCAACAGATAGAGATGTATCAATGGTATTCCAATCTTATGCATTATTTCCACATATGAGTGTAATTGAAAATGTTTCTTATGGTCTTAAAATGATTAAGGTAAACAAAGAAGAATATATCGAAAAAGCATTGGAAACTTTAAAACTCGTTAATTTAGAGGGATATGAAAATAGAATGCCTTCTGAATTATCGGGAGGACAACAGCAAAGAGTAGCGGTAGCAAGAGCTATTGTACTTAAACCAAAAGTATTATTATTTGATGAACCTTTATCAAATTTAGATGCAAAACTAAGAAGACAGGTAAGAGAAGATATTAGGGAAATTCAACAAAAATTAGGTGTTACAACTATTTATGTAACTCATGATCAAGAAGAAGCATTGGCTATATCAGATAAAGTAATAGTAATGAATAATGCTGTAATTGCTCAAGAAGGAAGTCCAAAAGATCTATACAATTTACCAAAAAATAAATTTGTTGCTAATTTTATTGGTGATGCAAACGTTGTTAAGGCTGAAATAATAAATATAAAATCTGATATTTATGAACTAAAACTGGGAGAAATGAGTGTAAAAATTGAAAGTGAAAGAGATTTAAAAGGATCCGTTTCTGTTGCACTGAGACCTGAAAAAATAAACATTAGTAAAAAAAAAAATTCAAACTCAATTTTAGCAAAAGTAAATAATGCTTCTTTTGTAGGAAGTAATTACCAATATATATTTAATTCAACTCTTGGAAAATTATATGTAGTATCGGGAGATACGAATAACATATTTAAAGTTAATGAAGAAGTTTGTTTAACGATTGAGGCTGATGAAATAAAAATTCTTGAAGATTAATATTTATATAGACCCACCTCTTCCATTGTGAGAATAGGGGTTATACTTAAGACTTCTAAGAAATTTTCTTAAATCTTTCACCAATATATCTGGTTGCTCTAAAGCTGCAAAATGTCCACCTTTTTTCATTTCTGAAAACTGATAAATTTTAAATATTCTGTCTAAATAAGATTTTGGAGGCCATTCAAGCATCTCCTTGGGAAACTTAGCTATTCCTGTAGGTACGTTAATTCTTTTAAAACTTTTAGGAAAATTTCTTCCACCTTCTTCTCTTCTGCCAAAATATATCCAACTAGCTGAATTAAAAGTATTAGTAATTAAATAAATCATAATATTAGTTAATAAAATATCTTTCGTATACACACTTTCTATGTTGTTATTTTTAATATCTGACCACGAATGAAATTTTTCTAAAATCCATGCGGCTACACCAACAGGACTATCAATCATTGAATATGAAAGAGTTTGGGGTTTAGTAGCTTGAATTGTTCTATATCCTTCTTCCATAATTTGATCTTTAATGAATTTTTTTTCCCACTCTTTTTCTGATTTATTCTGTGGTCCTTTAGGGTGTCTCATTGTTAAACAGTTTACATGTATTGCCCTACAGGATTTTGAATGATCGTATCCCAACCAATTACAAATGGCTGCTCCCCAATCACCACCTTGTGCAATATATTTTTTATATCCTAATTTTTTAGTCATTAATTCATTCATTATTTTTGCAATTTTTCTAGGACCTAGTGGTATTTTTGGAGATCCTGAAAATCCAAATCCTGGGAGAGAAGGTGCAATTACTTCAAACGAGTCGTCTTTGTTTCCACCAAATTTTTCAGGATGAGCTAATTTTTCAATTACTTCTAAAAACTCAACTATACTACCGGGCCAACCATGTAATATTAATAAAGGAGTTGGGTTTTTCCCACTTCCTTTTTCTCTGATAAAATGAATTTTAATACCTTCAATATTGGTCGTAAAATTGTTTAATTTGTTAATTTTTTTTTCCTGGAGCCTCCAATTAAATTTTGATGTCCAATATTTAGAAATTTTTTTAAGGTAATCATGATTGGTACCATGTAGCCATCCATCCATCTTTTGAATGTTATTCCAAGGATAATTACTTACTTTTTTATATATGTTGTCTAAAGTATTTTTAGAAACACTTACTTTAAACTTTTTTATCATTTAATATGATTTAGCCCTTGCCTCTCCAAGGTATTGTTCTATCAATTATTTTTCTTAAAGTTATATCAAATAATAATCCTAACATTCCCATAATGAAAATTGTTATCCAAATTACTTCATATTGAAAATATTTTTTCGCAACATTTTCAACAAATCCAATACCTGTAGTTCCAGCTAAAAATTCAGCAGCTACTAAAGTTCCCCAACACATTCCAACAGCGACTCTAATTCCAGTAAGAATTTCAGGTAAAGAATTTGGAAATATAACATGTCGAAGTATTTGTCTTTTAGAAGCACCTAACGAGTGTGCAGCATGAATTTTAGAAAGTTGAGTCCCTGATGCTCCAGCTCTAGCAGATATAATCATAATTGATAAAGAAACCATAAATAATAAAAATACTTTTCCAGTATTATCAATTCCAAGTACTGAAATTATAAGTGGAGCCCAAGCTAATGGAGGTACTGGTCTGTATAACTCAATCAAGGGATCAAAAAATCCTTTAGCAAATCTGTTTAGTCCCATAAATAAACCTAATGGAACTCCTATAATTATTCCAAAAACTAATCCTAAAAATACTCTTAAGAACGAGTCCCAGATATGACCATAAGGAACAGGTATCTTGAATAGTTTAAAATCACCTGTAACAACTTTTAAAACTTTTCCTTTAAAGTTTTCTTTAACTATCCCTTCGCTTGTATGAACAGGGTATTCGCCTGGTAAAATATCAGCAATCCAATCTGGTAAAATAAATCCAACTATTGAACTAACATCAATCATTTCTATCCAGAGAAGAGGTATATTTTTATAACCAACACTTGGATTAGACATTAGGATAAATTTATTTAATGTGTCTGACGGTTTGGGTAACCATCTCCCAGAACCTTGTTCCGAGCAACTCGGACCACTTGCAACAATTGTTCCAGCTGGAAATAAAACAATATCAATTAATCTAAGACCAGCTTGTTCTTTCTCCTGAAGGTCATCAAATTCAATAATCGCCTTTTGCATTTCATTTAGTGCATTTGGCGGATAAATGCTTGCAAATTCAATTCTTCTTGCAATTTTTACTATATTTTTAGCGTAATCTGAGGCAATTTCTTCATTATCATCTAAACTTTTTCTATAAGCTTTAACTTCATCTTTCAGTTCTTTAATTGAACTTTTGAACTGTGGATTGTGATTTCTTAATTTAAAAAATTTATCATTAATTTTTTTCAGTTCCTCTGCTGCAGCTTGAAATTTTAAACCTTTTGAGGTTTCTGCAACAAACGGAACTTCAATAGTGTTTTCTATAGTACCAGTTCCTGATTTAACTGTTGTTATGCCCCAGTTACCTTGTTCAGATATTGCTTTTAACCGTTCACTTTTTTCAACTTCTGTTTCAAATGGATAATCTTCTTTTTTAAAATTTGAACTTAATTGTTTAATCTCATTTGTCATTTCATTTATTTTAATTTTAGTATCAATTTCAATTAAATCTTCATTAGTTAATAAAGGAATTAATTTTTTTGTTTTATTTATATATCCAACCAAAATTGTTTTTTGTTGATTACTAAGATCTTTAGAATTTTGTATTTCAGCTGTTATTTTTTGAAGATTTTTATTTTCAATCTTTATGATCGATGTACTTTTAAACTCTCTTTCCTCTATCGGAAATTGATATTTTAATCCTAACAGTGATTCATTTATTTTAGCAACTTGACATAATTCATTTGCTGATTTTGGATAAAAACCTTTTGCTATATCCCAAGAGTAATAAAGCCATACTAATAATATTGCAGCACTTCCAACAATAACCCAATGGGTTCCACCTTTAGCTCTTTCAGGATTTCCAAATACAGCATCAACTTTCTCAGTTTGTATTAATCTTCTGCCGTACATAATGCATCCAATTATGGATACAAATATAAGTATGGTTATTATTTGAGTTAACATTTAGTTTTCTTTTCCCATAATTTCTTCTTCCATGTTCCAAATCATGGATAAAATTTCTTCACGTTTAGACGAAAATTCTTTATTTTTTTTTATTTCCCTCAAATCTTCCTTTAAGCCCATTTCTGCAAAAGGTAGATTGTATTCTTTATGTATCCTGCCTGGTCTGGGTGCCATTACATATAATCTTTCACCAAGTAACAATGCTTCTTCAACTGAGTGAGTAATTAAGATAATAGTTTTTCCTGTCTCTTTCCAAATTTTAAGAACTAAAGATTGCATCTTTTCTCTAGTTAATGCATCTAACGCACCTAAAGGCTCATCCATCAATATTAAATCAGGGTCATTTATTAGACATCTGGCAAGAGCCACTCTTTGCTGCATTCCACCTGATAATTGGTAGGTAGGAGTATTGCCAAACCCTTTTAAGCCAACAATTTCTAGCCATTCATCCACTCTTTTAGCAGTTTTTATTGGATCTTCTTTTTTCATCCTAAGTCCAAAATCAACATTTTCAGCAACTGTTAACCACTCAAATAATGCTCCTTGTTGGAAAACCATTCCTCTTTCAACTCCTGGACCATTAATTTCATTGCCAGCCAAAACAATAGAGCCTGAGGTAGGTCTTAAAAATCCTGCTGCAATATTTAAAAGAGTAGTTTTTCCACACCCTGAAGGACCAAGAACAGTGAGCAGTTCTCCTTTTTTTAAGGTAAAACTTACATCCTTTAATGCGTGAACAGTTTCTCCTTTGGGAGTTTTAAAAATCATATTTAAATCTTTGGAAACTAAGTCACTCATAGAAACTTTATATAAAACTTATATTAAAAAAAATAGGCGCTAAATAATTAGCGCCTATTAAATTTGTTTTACTCTTTAATATTATAAAGGTAAAAAACTAGTATCAACGGCACCACCTGGAGTTCCCATACCTTTTAGGAATCCATCAAGATTACCGCTCTCCATTGACTGTTTAGTCTCTTCTGGAGTAAGAAATTTAAATCCACTTAAAGTTTCTTTCATGTCGGCAACTTTCATTTCTGAAGCTTTAGACATTGAGTTCATATCGCTTTTACCAGCTCTATATCTGTCATTTGCTTCATGAGTTACTTCTATAAAAGTTCTAAGCATACCTGGATTTTCTTTCATGAATTTGTCAGTTACAGATGTAATATCTATTCCTAAGATACCAGCATCTCTTGCTTCTTGAACTGTTAAAAGTCTTGAACCAACTGCAACTGCAGCTTTGATAGAATTTCCACCAAATAAACATGCCATCACAACATCACCACTTACTAATGCAGCAGCACCTTCTTCAGGATCCATTTGAATTATATCCATTTTACTTCTGTCAGCTCCTACAACTTTCATACTTTCGTCAAAGACGTACTCGGCCATAGTTCCAAGTGGAACTGCAACTTTTTTACCTTCTAATTCAGAACCGTTTGCTTTTGTAATTCCAGAGGCATTAGATGTAACGCAAGTTGTTCCGCCCATTCCGTATTCCATTGCAATATCAACTAATTTGATAGGTGCATTAGATTTTACAGCATTAATAAAAGGTACTAAACCTTGAGAATAAGAAATATCAATATCCCCAGCTAGCATTGCATCAGTCATAGCTCCACCGTTAGTGAAGTTAGTCCATTTTACTGGAACTCCTAGTGCTTTGGCAAAATTCTTTTTTTGCATGTCCTCTAAATTTGGACTTGGCCATTCTAGAAAGTAAGCAACTCTTACTTCATTTGCAGCAGCATTTGCAGCTGAAATTGACAAGTTAAGAGCGAATAAACTTCCTAAAATAAAGCTAATTAGTTTCTTCATTTTATCTCCTTAATTAAATTTAATTACCCTTATTTAAGTTCAATTTTGATTATAAGTAAATGTATTTTGTAAGCATATTAATCATAGGTGATTTGAAGATGTCTAAAATGGGTTCAACTATTGGTTGTAATTAATATTACGTAATGACATACTAATAATGCATAGAAATTATTTTCTATTTTTTTATTTTAGTCTATGAGAGAGTGATATTAACAATTTAAAAATTTTTTATGAGTTCAGAAAAGCCACAAATACCTAATTCTTTAAATGAACATTGGATGCCATTCTCTTCAAATAGAGATTTTAAAGCAAACCCAAGGTTAATAGTTGAAGCAAAAGGTGTTTATTTAAAAAACCACCACGGTAAAACACAAATCGATGCAAGTTCAGGATTATTTTGTAATCCGTTAGGACATGGTAGAGAGGAAATTATTGAAGCGATAACTAAACAACTAAGAACAGTAGACTATGCACAACCATTCCAACAAGGATTTGGGGGTTCATTTGAATTAGCAACAAGAATTTCAAAACACACACCAGGAAACTTAAATAGAATTTTTTACACTATTTGTGGATCAACTGCTGTCGAGACGGCAATAAAAATTTCAGTTGCTTATCACAAAGCTCGAGGAGAAGGACAGAGATTTAGATTTGTAGGCAGAGAAAGAGCTTACCATGGTATGAATATTGGAGCAACATCAGTTGGTGGAATGATCAACAACGTTAAAACATTTGCGAGTGTTTTAATGCCAGGGGTTGTTCATATGAGACATACTCATTTACCTGAACATAAATTTGTATCAGGTCAACCTGAGACGGGAGCAGAAATTGCAGATGATTTAGAGAGAATTTGTACAAACTTTGGATCAGAAAATATTGCTGCGTGTATTGTTGAGCCGATTGCAGGATCAACAGGAACACTTGTTCCACCAAAAGGATATTTACAAAGATTAAGAGAAATTTGTGACAAACACGGAATCCTTTTGATTTTTGATGAAGTAATTACTGGATGGGGAAGAACAGGTTCTCCGTTTGCATCACAAGAATATGGTGTTACTCCGGATATTATTACAATGGCAAAAGCAACAACAAACGGAATAAGTCCTCTAGGCGCTGTTGCTTGTAAAGAAGAAATCTATGATGCAGTAATGGATGCATCACCTCATGGGTCAGTTGAATTATTTCATGGCTATACATATTCTGGGATTCCTGTCTCTGTAGCAGCTGGATTAGCAGTACAAGATATATTTGAAAAAGAAGATATATTTAATAGAGCTAAAAATTTAGCTCCATACTTTCAAGAAGGATTGATGTCATTGAAGGATATTGATGTTGTCGATAACATTAGAGGATATGGAATGATGGGTGGAATAGATATTAAAATGGATAAAAAACCTGGAGCAGCTGGATTTACATGTTTTAAACATTGTTACGATGCAGGTGTTAACTTTAAAGCAACAGGTGATTGTTTAATTATTGCGCCAATGTTTATTTGCGAAAAAAAACATATAGATGAAATAATTGATAAATTAAGAACTGGAATTACGAATTATTCTAAAAGTAAAAAAAATTAATTCACTTATATGAAAATAGGTGTCCCTAAAGAGATAAAACCTCAAGAAAATAGAATTGGATTAACTCCTAATAGTGTAAAAACGCTTACCTCAAATGGTCACGAAGTCTTAGTTGAGAATGATGGTGGTTTTGAAGCTGGCTTTGATAACAATCAATATAAATCTGCAGGAGCTAAAATAATTGATAAAGCAGAAGATATTTTTAATGATGCAGAGATAATTGTAAAAGTTAAAGAACCTCTTTCTAATGAAGTAAAAATGTTAAGAGAAAATCAAATTGTTTTTACCTATCTGCATTTAGCTGCTGCCAAAGAATTAACAAAAGGTCTAGTAGACTCTAAATCTGTTTGTATCGCTTATGAGACAGTAACTGATAACAACGGTAGGTTACCATTATTAGCACCTATGAGTGCTGTTGCTGGAAGAATGTCAGTTCAAGCAGGCGCACATTGTTTAGAAAAAAATCAAAAAGGAAGAGGTATTTTGTTAGGAGGCGCTCCAGGTGGAGAGCCTGCGGAAGTGGTAATTCTTGGTGGAGGAGTTGTTGGAGAAAATGCTGCAATTATTGCAACTGGAATGAGAGCAAAAGTTCATGTTGTAGATAAGTCAGAGGCAAGACTAAAACAACTATCAGAAATGTTTGGTGATAAAATTATTCCCCAGCTGAGTGATAAAACTGATTTAGAAAAATTAATTTCAGAATGTGATTTATTAGTTGGAGGAGTTTTAATTCCAGGAGCAGAAGCACCAAAATTAGTTACTAAAAATATGATTAAGAATATGAAACGAGGATCAGTAATAGTTGATGTTGCAATTGATCAAGGTGGATGTGTAGAGACCAGTAAACCTACAACTCATGCTGAACCAACTTATATAGTTGATGATATTGTTCATTATTGTGTAGCAAATATGCCAGGCGGTGTCCCTAGAACATCAACTATCGCATTAAATAATGCTACACTTCCTTTTTTAAACAGATTAGCTAGTGATGGTTATTATAAAGCTTTAAAAGATGATCCAAATTTCTTAGCTGGCTTAAATATACATAAAGGTGAAGTAACGTACAAAGCAGTTGCAGATGTTTTTGGATATAATTACTTAAGTGCTGGTGAGGCTTTAAATTAATTAATCAAACTAGTTATCTTTTTTTCAATATTTTTACTGATAATTTGAACACCTTTAGGATTTGGATGCATTCCATCTTCTAGATTTAGCTCTGGCTTCAAGGCAACACCTTCCAGAAGAAAAGGTAAAAAAGTTAAGCTATATTTATCAGAAAGGTTAGAATAAATTATATTAAATTTATCTCTGTATTCTTTACCATGACTTTCAGGGGCAATCATACCTGTTAATATAATTTTAATATTTTTATCAATTATAATTTTAATTATTTTCTCTAAATTTTCTTTTGTCTCTTTTGGCTTTATACCTCTTAACATATCATTTGCGCCTAAACCCAAAACCAAAATATCAATATTCTTTTCAGATAGAGTCCAATTTATTCTATTTAAACCTCCCGCAGTTGTATCACCTGAGACACTTGCATTTATAATTCTGACATTTAATCCATTATTATTTAAATTTTTTTGAAGCACTGTAGATAAATGGTCTTCTTTATTAAGTCCATATCCAGCCATCAAACTATCTCCGAATAAAACAACTTTATTCTCAGCATTTACCCCAAATGCAACTAGACATAATATAATTATTTTAATAATACATTTTTTAAACATGACTAAACTTCTTAAACTAACAGATGTGAACTTAAACTATAATACTGATAACAATCTTATAAATGTTTTACAAGATGTAAGCTTTGAAGTTGATTATAAGGAAACAATATCTGTGGTAGGAGAAAGTGGGTCAGGAAAGACAAGCTTAATAATGCTGATAGGTGGCTTGGAAAAAGCAACTTCAGGAAAAATTGAATTTAAAAACTTTGAGATTTCGAGTTTAAAAGAAGATGAGATTTCAGAGATAAGACGAAAGGATATTGGAATTGTTTTTCAATCATTTTATTTAATACCCAATTACACAGCTATAGAGAATGTGAGTTTAGCTTTAGAAATTAATAAAATTAAAGATCCAATTAATAAAGCAAAAGAAATTCTAGATAATTTTGGACTTGGAAAAAGGTTAAATAATTTACCCAGTCAACTATCTGGAGGAGAACAGCAGAGAGTAGCAATTGCACGTTCTATTGTTATGAAGCCTGAATTAATTTTAGCAGATGAGCCTACTGGAAATTTAGACAGTGAAAATTCTGAGTTAATCTCAAATATTCTTTTTGATTATGTGAAAGAAGAAAATGCAAGTTTAATTATGGTTACGCACGATAATAAATTGGCAAATCTTTCTGAGAGAATTATTAGAATAAAGGATGGTAAAATTGAATAAAAATCAAAATTTTGGTCTTTATTTTAAATATGCTCTTAGAGATTTAACAAGAAGTTATAATAAGATCTCAAGTATAATTATTACTCTTTTTATAAGTCTCTTTATTTTAAGTTCTATAATGACAATTGAAGATAGTCTAGAAAATGAACTTAATGAAAATGCAAAATTATTATTAGGGGGTGATATAGAAATTGACTACAACAATAGAGAGGGTGATCAAACTAAAATAGATAAAATTACTAAATTTGCTACGGTCTCTCAAATGGTTGAATTTAGCACAATGATTTCAACTGTTAATAAAAAAATCAATAAAACTTCATTTACTAGAGTAAAATCAGTTGATCAATTTTATCCATTGTATGGAAAAGCACTCTATGAACCCAATGACGCTTTGGAAAAATTAAATCAGATAGAAAGTTCAATATTAGTAAATGAAAATATTTTTAAAAATTTAAACTTAAAAATAAATGACATTGTAAAAGTTCAAGACAAAGAGTTTAAAGTTATCGGCATAGTTAAAGTTTTACCAGATATTGGAGGTGCCTTTGTATTTGGAGATTTTGCCTTAACTGGAAAAAAAACTTTAGATAAGTTAGATTTAAATACCCTGGGTAGTTTTTTAAATTATGAATATAAAGTAAAATTTAACAAATCAGTTAACAGTAAAGAGGGTATTAAAAGAGTAGAGAGCTTATTTAAAGATCAAAATAGAGTTAGATTAAGATACCCCGAAAACTCAGCAGGAGGCATTAGACGGATTGTTGATAATTTTTCACAATTTTTATCACTTGTATCAATAAGTGCTATGTTAATTGCTGGTATTGGCATAGCGAATACTCTTTTATCATTTATAAATCAAAAAAATTCATCAATTGCAGTTCAAAAAGCGATAGGTGTATTTTCTGGAAATATAAAAACAATATATTATTTACAATTAGCTATCTTATTAGTTTTAATCACTGTATTTTCATATGGGTTAAGTTTTTTTTTAATCCCAATAGTCGATAAATATATTTCAGATGGTTTGGGTTTAAATATAGAAGCAAATTTTTCTTTACTAAATTTAATTATAGTTTTTTTGGTTGGAATGTTGGTAATGATAATATTTTCTATACCAACTATTAATTCTATAGATCAAGTTAAAGCATCAAATTTATTTAGAAATGTATTTCAAAGTCTTCAATTTAATTATTCAGTGAAATCAGTAATAATTAGCATAGTATTATTAATAATATTAATTAGTCTTTTTGCCATTAGGTCTTCAATACCATTTTATAGTGTTGCATATTTCGTATCATTTTTTATTTGTTTATTAATTTTTTATTATCTTTCTGTAACAATTATTCATTTATTAAAAAAATATAAAAATTCAAAGATTTCAGTAAAAATAGCTGTTAAAAATATAACTCAATCAAAAAGTATCACACCCATTACAATAATGTCTTTAGGTCTTGGAATGACACTTTTGTTAACACTGGCATTTGTTGGTTCAAATTTTAAAAGAGAAATTTCCAAATCTATTCCAGAAATTGCACCAGATTATTTCTTCTTAGGAATTCAAAACGATCAACGAGAAAAATTTGAAAATATCATATTTAATTCTGATAATAAGTCAAAATTAGAAGTGGTTCCTATGGTTTCAGCAGGTCTTGTAAAAATTAATGGGATAGATCCTAATTCTTATATCAAAAATACTAATGACAGTTATTGGGTTATAATGAATGATAGAAGAATATCTTGGTCAGTTGAGATACCAAAAGATAATCCTTTAACACAAGGCAAGTGGTGGGATTTATCAAGCCCAGACAAACTACAAATTTCTTTGGATAGCAAAGTGGCACAAGATTTTGGAGTAAAAATTGGAGATATATTCACTCTCAACATTTACGGAAGAGAAATAGATGGCGAGGTAGTGAATTTTAGATTAGTTGATTATAGAGATCTTAGCATTAATTTTGCAATGCTACTAAACCCTCAATTTGCAAATAAAATTCCACATGAGTACCTTTCGACAGTGAAGTTTAATAATATTGATAAATTCGATGATATTAATTTTCTAGATGAATTCCCCAGCGTTTCTATTGTAAAAATATCTGATTACTTAAAAAAAGTTACCGATGTTCTTAATAAAGTATTTATAGCTGTCATTATAATTTCAACTGTTACAGTGATAATAGGATTGGTTGTTATATCCAGTGCAATTATAGTGCAAGGAAAAATAAAAACTTTCCAAAATTTAGTTTTTAAGATTTTGGGATTTTCAAAAAAAGAAATAATTTACTCATCTTTAATTGAATTTATAATTACATTTTTTTCTATAATTCTTTTTTCTACAATTTTTTCTATAATTTCATCAAAATTTATTATTGAAAATATTTTTCAACTTAAATGGCTATTTGAATTTGACATATTCTTAAATGTAACAATTACAGTTGGATTAGTAACAATGATATTGATAATCTTCACAAACCTTAAATATCTTAGTCCAAAAGTTTATCCGCTAGTCAGAAATGAATAAGATTTAATATTCTTTAGATTTTGGTTTTAGATAGTAGCTTTTAAAGCTTGATAAATTAAATCTTCAGTAACTTCACCAATACTTCTGTAAACTTCTGTATCACCCTTGAAAATTAATAGAGTAGTTTGATAAAGAACATCAAACGAATCTGCTATATCTTTGTTTGTTACATCAAATGCAAAATATTCGATGTTATCAAATTTAATATCTAATAATTCACCCTCTTTTTTTGCTTTTTGCAAAACTTTCATTTGATTTGCACAAGATCCACAATATTCGATCCAAGAACTTATAACTATAATTTTGCCCTCAGATTGGGCTTTGCTAAACAAATCTTTATCAAATGTTGTTTTCTTTTCCATTGAGTTTGCAGCAAATGCAAAAAAACAGAAAATAAAAATAAAAAATTTTTTCATTGTGGTTGAAAAATTACACCTATGGATAAATAAAGAAAATAATTTATAATGACACATGTGTTTAGAATTTAAGCTGAAAATTCAATAAAATTTCTTCTCTAGGCTTCAAACTACGAAGCCTAGTATTATAATTAACTTATAATAAGAGAGAGAAATTAACTATTACACGATGAGTCATATTTTAGGAGCGCTAAATGTGAATAATAGCTATGTATAATTCATATAGTTGCTTAACATCTCTCTTTACTTATTTGTCATTTGATATAAAAATTATTTATGGGGTGCCATATGGCTGAGAAATACCCAAGGAACCTGTCCGGTAATTCAGAAAGGGAAAAATGGATCAAATAAACATCTTAAATCAATCATCTGCAATTTTATTAACCTTAATTATTTGTATCATTTTTGTAATAGTTGGTCTTGCATATTCAAAAAAATATCAAGGGTTAAACAATTATTTAGTTGCAAGTAGATCTGTCGGGACTTTCTCATTAACAACCAGTTTAGTTGCATCTGCCTTAGGAGCATGGATTTTATTCGGTCCCGCATCAGCAGCAACCTGGGGAGGAGCAGGGGCTGTTATTGGATATTCCTTAGGGACAGCGTTTCCTCTTTTTGCATTAATTTATTTAGGAAAAAAATTTAGAGATAAATATCCAACAGGAAAATCATTAATTGAGGTGATTAGATCTAGATTTGGCTCACAATTATTTAAGTTAATTTTGTTTTTATCTATTTTCTATATGACTATTTTTTTAATAGCAGAAGTTACCGCCGTTTCAATTTTAATTAATTACATTTCAGGAACTGATCTATGGATCACTGCATTTATTGTAATTGTCAGCTCACTTGTCTACACTTTGTATGGTGGTCTTAGAGCTTCAATATTTACAGATAATATTCAATTTATAGTTTTTAGTTTACTTTTGTTAATTGCATTTTTTTATTTAATTTCTTTTAATCCTAATGATTTTAGTTTTGAGTTTGTAAAACAGAGCAAACCCTATTTGTTAAGCCCAGGTTATTTGCCTAACTTTACTGCAGGCCTAACTTTTTTTATAGCTGTTGCAGCAACTAATCTTTTTCATCAAGGTAACTGGCAAAGGGTTTATGCTGCTAAAAATAATAAAGTTTTAAAAAATAGCTTAATAGTATCTTTTATAATTATTATACCAATAGTATTCATGATGGGCTTTTCAGGTTTAGTTGCAACCTCCCAAAATCCAAGTGTAGTTCCTGATCTTGCATTCTTTTCTTTATTGTTAAAAGACCAAGCCATCTTTTTATCAATAATAATAACTATTTTAGCAATTTCACTGACAGTGAGCAGTATAGATACATTGGTAAATGCTATCTCTAGTTTGATTATTGTTGATGGAAATAAAGTTATAAAATTTAAAGGTAATTATTTAAAATTATCTAAACAAATTATAATATTTTTATCCTTGATTTCATTTTTTGTCGCTTCAAAAGGATTAAGTATTTTATATCTATTTTTATTAGCTGATTTATTTTGTTGTGCAGCAGTATTAAGTGTATTTTATGGTTTTTATTCAAAATCATTTAATGAAAAAAATGCTTATATTTCAATTATAATTGGTTTAATTGGTGGAATTCTATTATTTCCTAGTCCCGATTTCTCAAAATCAATACTTGTAGGAATAATATTACCTGCTGATTTTTTTCCAATATTTATCTCACAATCTTTGTTGTTTTGCTCATTTATTGTTGCAACACTTTTACCTGTGGTTACGTGGAGACTGAAGTAATTTAATTTTTTTTAAATTTTTTAAAGGAGAAGTTTCTTGGTCTTTTTCTATTCTTAAATTTTTTCTTAAATTTAAATTTTTTTCTACTATCAGGATTATAACTTTGTTCTTTTAAATTATCAGTATGAAATTTTTTATTTTTTTTATTTTTAAACTTAAAATTCTTTTTTTTATCAAATTCACTATCACTATTGTATGGCTTATCTGAATTAGACTTTTTAAATTTATTACTTTTAAACTTAAATTTTCTTTTTTTATCCCGCCTATCGTTTCTATTTCCTCTATCTTTAAATGATTTACCTCTTTTTTTAAATCTTTTATTTTTTTTGTTAGATTTTCTATTAATACTTTCTTCTAATTTAAAATTTGGATTTATTAATTTCTCAATTTCTCTCCACATACTACGATCATTATTTGTTAAGAAGGTAAGTGCTGATCCTTCTTTACCAGCTCTACCCGTTCTACCAACTCTATGAATATAATCCTCAGGTACTTGCGGTAGATCATAATTTATTACATGTTGGATTAATGGAATATCTAATCCTCTAGCAGCAACATCAGTTGCAACTAAAATTCTATTTTTACCAGATCTGAATCCTCTAATAACTCTTTCTCTTTTACTTTGTCTTAGATTTCCATGAATTGCCTCTGCTGAATGAGCATCATATTTTAATCTTTTTACTATTTTATCTGCACCATGTTTTGTTTTAACAAAAACTAATATTGATCCTTGTCTCTCAACTAATTGATTAATTAATTCATGATATTTTTTATCTGGAGTTATTTGAAAGATTTCTTGTTTAATTTTTTCTATTGGAGTTGAAACTGATCCAACTGAAATTCTTTCTGGTTTTCTCAAATATTTTTCAGAAATTTTCAATATATTATTTGGTAAAGTGGCTGAAAATAATAATGTTTGATGTTCTTTTGGAATGAATTTTAAAATTATTTCAATTTGAGGCGTAAACCCCATATCAAGCATTCTATCAGTTTCATCTAAAACTAAGTAAGTAACTCTTGTTAAATTTAAGCTTTTTCTTTTTAAGTGATCGTTAATTCTGCCTGGTGTTCCAACAATTATTCGAGCTCTTTTATTCAACTGTCTTAGTTGTTTTTGCATACTTTCTCCACCAATTAAAAGAGCATTACCAATTCTTATATCTCCTAAAGTGAGTTTAGATATCGTACCCATTACCTGACTAGCTAATTCTCTCGTTGGGCATATTATTAAAGCCATTGCATTTTTATTAATGATCAATTTATTTATTAATGGAATTGTAAATGCTAAAGTTTTACCAGTTCCAGTTTGTGCAGTTCCAAGCACATCTTTTCCTTCAAGCGCAATGGGTATTGCTTGAGATTGAATTGGTGTAGGTGTGATAAAATTTGAATATTTAATTGAATTCTTTAGTTTGTTTTCTATGTCTAATTCATTAAAGTTTTTCATGGTTAATTCTTTTAAAGATATACGGAAAATGCATATATGTTCTAATACCAATTACAATAAATCATTTATTTAAGTCTTTAGAATGCTTATAATTGACATAAACTGGACACTTTGAAACTTGTAAGAAACCAATATAGTTAATATAAATAGCTCATATGCTCTCTTTTATACTACCATTTATAGTGCTGATTTTAGTAGTTGTTTTCATACATGAATATGGCCATTATTATTTTGCAAAAAAATACGGAGTTGGTGTAACAGATTTTTCAATAGGTTTTGGTAGAGAATTAATTGGTTGGAATGATAAATCAGGCACAAGATGGAAGATTTGCTGGATACCTCTTGGAGGTTATGTAAAATTTTTTGGTGATAGAAATGTATTTTCTCAAGCCGATCAAGAAGAATTGTTAAAAAAATATAACAAAGAGGATCAAGAAAAACTCTTTGTAACAAAACCATTATATCAAAGATCTTTAATTGTAGCGGGTGGGCCAATAGCAAATTTCGTTTTAGCAATATTCATTTTTTTATTCATATATATGTTTGCTGGAAAAGACTTTACACCTGCAGTTATTGATGAAGTCCAAAAAGATAGTCCAGCAGAAGTAGCGGGAATGCAAAAAAATGATGTGATACTTGAAATAGATAACAATAAAGTTGAGAGTATTCTTGATGTTTCTAAACTGATATTAATGTCAACATCTGAGATAGTTGATTTCAAAATTTCTAGATATGATCAAGAGATATTATTAAAGGTTAAACCTAAAATTGTTGCAGGCGTTGATAATTTAGGAAATAAAATTAATAAAAGAATAGTTGGTATTAAACTAAGTCCATATAACAATGAAATAAATCATAAACGATTAGGTCCAGCAAATGCATTAATAGAGTCTGTTAAAGAAGTATATTTTGTAACTACATCGTCTCTTAAATATATGGGTTCAATGCTTACTGGATCTGGGGATAGTTCACAATTAGGTGGACCAATTAGAATAGCAAAGATTTCAGGACAAGTGGCTGAATTTGGAATATTGCCATTTATTAGTATGATGGCCTATATATCGATAAGTTTAGGCTTAATTAATCTTTTTCCAATACCACTTTTAGATGGGGGCCATTTGATGTTTTATACATTTGAAAAGGTTTTAGGAAAGCCATTAAGTCAAAAAACACAGGAAGGTTTTTTTCGAATCGGAATGTTTTTATTGTTAACTTTGATGTTTTTTGCAACGTTCAATGACCTTAAAGATTTAGGCTTATTTTAAAGGGATTTTCTAACGTTAAAAAGGCTATATAAATCAATACTTATTTATAACTATATATTGTGGTAACTCTAATTAGAGACACAAAAAAAAAGCTTGAATTATCAACGATTTTGTTAAGTATATAAATATAACCTTTAAAACCGGAGCTAAAATGAACAAAAAACAACTTATAGCAAAATTAGCAGGGTCATTAAATCAAAGTAAAGCTGATGCTGAGCGTACATTTGATACGATTACCAACACTATTTTGGACGCTTTAAAAGGCGACGATAATGTTAAAATTGCTGGTTTTGGAACATATAAAGTGGCTAAAAGAAAAGCCCGAATTGGTCGAAATCCAAGAACTGGAGAACAGATCCAAATCGCTGCTTCTCAAAAGGTAAAGTTTTTACCTGCAAAAGCGCTTAAAGAAGTTTTCAATAAATAAACTTTTAAAACAGCCTTTATTAAAAATTAGAATTTAATAAAGGCTGTTTTTTTATACAAGCATACGGTGTACTACATGCAAATACTGCATATCTCTTTTAAATAACAATCAATAGTTTTTAGTTTTATTAAATCTATAACAACACCTTTAATTAAACGGAGGTGAAATGGTTAAACTTTTAAAAAGACTGGCTGGTCCATTAGTAAGTTTATTTTTCTTACTAAATATGACTAGTGCAGGTTATGCTGAAACTACAGTTTCAGCTGAAGTTGGTTTCATATTCAATACATTTCTTTTCTTGGTTTGTGGTTTCTTAGTAATGTTTATGGCAGCAGGTTTTGCCATGCTCGAATCAGGAATGGTAACATCAAAAAGTGTATCAGTAATATGTGCCAAAAATATCGGATTATTTTCAATAGCTGGAATTATGTTCTGGATGGTTGGATATAATTTAGCATACGGAATTCCAGAGGGTGGATACATTGGAAGCTTTACTCCATGGTCTGATGCAAGTGCAGTTGATACTGGTTATGCAGATGGATCTGATTGGTATTTCCAAATGGTTTTCTGTGCAACAACAGTTTCAATTGTATCTGGAACATTAGCTGAAAGAATTAAATTATGGCCGTTCTTTTTATTTGCGGCTATTCTATCAGGAATTATCTATCCAATCGTTATGGGTTGGCAGTGGGGCGGTGGCTGGTTGGCAGCTGCTGGTTTCTCTGACTTTGCAGGTTCAACTCTTGTTCACTCAACTGGAGGTGCAGCAGCATTAGCTGGAGCAATTCTTTTAGGAGCTAGAACTGGTAGATTTGATAAATCTGGAGCAGCTAAACCTATGAAGCCATTTGCAGCATCATCAGTGCCATTAGTAACACTTGGTGTATTTATTTTATGGCTAGGTTGGTTCGGATTTAATGGTGGATCACAATTAGCAATGGGAACATTTGATGACGCAGTAGCAGTATCAAATATTTTCATTAATACAAACTTAGCAGCCTGTGGTGGTGTGTTAGCAGCTGGTGCAATAACAAGATTAATGTCGGGTAAAACTGATGTCATTCAAATGCTTAACGGAGCAATTGGTGGTCTTGTTGCAATTACAGCTGAACCATTAATGCCTTCACCGCTAGCAGCAATTCTTATAGGTGCGATTGGTGGAATAATAGTTGTCTTCGGAACTAAATTTTTATTCTCACTAAAAATCGATGATGTTGTTGGAGCAGTACCTGCTCACCTATTCGCTGGAATTTGGGGAACTTTAGCAGTTCCGCTAACAAACGGTGATGCATCATTCGGAGCGCAGCTTCTTGGAGTTATATCAATTAATGCTTTCGTATTTATAGTTTCACTAATAGTTTGGGGAATTATGAAAGGAACAATGGGTATTAGATTGAGTAAAGAAGCAGAAAGACTTGGTACAGATGTTACAGAGTCTGGAGTAATCGCATACGCAATAAGAGACTAAAGAATAACTATCTCTCTCTCTATAGTTGATAAAAGGCCCCTTAACAGGGGCCTTTTTTTTAGTAATTTTTTATGAAATCTAAAACCTCTGCAGCATGGCCCGCTGCCTTAACGTTTCTCCATTCCTTAATGATTTTATTTTTCTTAATAATAAAAGTACTTCTTATTGTACCCATAAATTCTCGACCCATAAATTTCTTTTTTGCCCAAGCTTTGTAAGCTTTTAAAGAAGTTTTATCTTCGTCCGCCAATAGTTCAAATTTTAAATTAAGTTTTTTACTCCACTTTTCGTGACTTTCTAAACTATCTTTGGATATTCCAAAAATAGTGCATCCAAGTTTGTCAAATTTACTTAAAAGTTTATTAAAATCATTTGTTTCAATTGTACATCCACTTGTATTATCTTTAGGATAGAAATAGATGATGATAAATTTTGATTTTACTTTACTTAATTCAACAGTTTTACCTGATGTAGATGATAATTTAAAATTTGGAGCTTTCATTTAATGACCTTTGTTTAATTTATATAGTAATATTTTTAATTTAGTGTAATAAACATTTATGACAATTAAATCAGCATCAACTTTAGTCGCAGAAGCTTTAAAGGAAATTAAAACAATATCACCTGAGGAAGCTCTAGAAAAATTAAATAATGATACATGTAACCTTATTGACATCAGGGATGTAAGAGAATTAGAAAGATTAGGAAGAATAGAAAAGTCTTCTCACATACCAAGAGGAATGCTGGAATTTTGGATGGATCCAGATAGTCAATATTTCAAAGATGGTAAAATTGATATGAATAAGGAAATGGTTCTTTTTTGTGCTGGGGGTCTAAGATCAGCATTAGCAACAAAAACTTTACAAAGCATGGGTTTTAAAAATATTTGCCATGTAGATGGCGGTTTTGGATCAATGCAAAATTCAGGTTTTAAAGTAGTAAAGTAATTTAGGTTTTAATCTAACAAATTAATTCTTTTAGCGTAGAACATTCTTATTATCCAATAAATAACTAAACCTAAAGGACCAATAAAGTAAGTAATTATTATTGGAGCAAACACTATATATTTAGACATAAATAATTTTTGACTATCTTTCATTATCCATGCTCCACAAAATAAGTTTATTGCTAAAAAGTGTGTCCAAAACATTATCAAAAAAGCTTCAGCTTCAAAAAGATTTCTCAAGTCATACAGACCAAGATACAGCGTAAAATTGTAATCAAAATCATATCCAGAAATATAGAAATAATAACCTAGATAAATATAGACGGCTGTTAAAACAAAAAATGGAAACACAGAAGTAACCAATAATCCACAAATCTTTGAATTTGGAAAAATAATCAGAATTAACCAGAAGGGTATTACACCTATATTTAACCATAAATAAATCATCTCAATGGTAAAAAAAGCTGCTATTTGTTCAATCATATTATTTTTATATTATATTAAATAAATCAATGATTCCCATAAAAAATAAAAAAAAGACATTAGAAGTAACAGTGGATGAGATGACGAATTTTGCACTTAATTATGTAGAAAAATTTGCACCCTCAAAACAACAGTTAAGAACTTATTTATTAAAAAAATATTTAACATCAAGGACTCCTAATATAAAAAAAAATGATGTTTCTAATCTTATAGATATTGTTCTTGAGGATTTAGAGAAATCAAAGTTTATAAACGATAAATTTTATTCAGAGTCAAAAGCAAAAAGTTTAATTCAAAGAGGATCATCTATAAATAAAATAAGAAATTACTTAATGAATAAAGGTGTGGGTGAAAAATATATTAAAAATACAATTGAACAAATAAAAGATAAGAATGAAGATCAGGATTTTTTTTCAGCCATAAAAATCTGTAAAAAGAAAAGAATTGGACCATCAAGACAAGAGGATAATCGACCTTTGTTTTATAAAAAAGATATAGGAGTATTAGCTCGTTCAGGTTTCGATTTTGAAGTTTCAAGAAGAGTTATGGATCTTGAAAAAGATGAATATTTAAAAATAATTAATCTTCTTTAGTTTTTTTATTTTTTTCTTCTAAATAGTATTGAATTTTATTTCTTATATAATTTTTAACCATGACAAATACAATTAAACCAAATATTGATACAGATACAACTATAATTAAAATTATTCTTAATTGTTCACTCATTGTAAATTTTTACTTCTCTTTAAAATTATACTTGGATTTTTAAAATCTTTTTTACCATACGTAATTTCATTGCCATTAAAATCTGTTACTATTCCACCTGCGTTTTCAAGTATAGCGTGCCCTGCAGCTATATCCCATTCGCAAGCTCTTGGCTCAGCAACATATCCATCAAATTCTCCTGTAGCTATTACACAAAATTTAAGGGAGCTTTTCATTCGAACGTGTTCTGTTACTCCTAAATCTTTATGTATTTTTTCAATTTCAGGTTTAAGATTATTTGAATATGAAACTACTTTAATTGAACCTTTAGGAGTAATTTTCTTACAGTCTAACTTTATAGTTTTGTTTGAAGTAAACTCATATGATTGATCTTTTCCAAAACTATAAAACATCCTTTTTTTTGCAGGCACATTAATTAAACCGGCAATAGCTTTTCCATTTAATATTAATCCAGCATTAATAGTGAATTCCTCACCATCATTTATATAGTCGTATGTTCCGTCAATTGGATCAACTAGCCAGAAGTTTTTTAAGTTATTTTTAGATTTATTGTGTGAAGTTTCCTCAGAAACAATTGGTATATATGGCGTCAACTCTAACAATTTATTTGTGATAATTTTATTTACCTCAAGATCACCATTGCTTACAGGGGTATTATCAGATTTAATCTCTTTATTTAAACCTTTCTCTCTTAGTTTAATAGACAATTCACCAGCCATTAGAAAAGTGTCAATTAAATCCTCAACAACACTCCTTATTTTAGTTTCATCCATTACTATCAATTCTCTCGAGTTCTATATTATTTGCATTTATTACTTTTTTTCCAACATTTTGGAAATTAACAGTTACTTTGTCGTTGATAATTGACTGAACTTGACCAATACCCCAACTTTTATTTGCTGGATTAATAACTTTGTCACCTGGTTCAAAATCTAAAATCATTTAATTTAACTTATAATGGAAATAAGTATAAATACCATCAAATGAATTTAGAAACTAACTCATTAGGATTTAATAAAAAACCGTCAGAAACTACAGTAGTGGTGGCCATGTCTGGAGGCGTAGACTCGTCAACAGTTGCTGGGATGATGAAGCAAGAAGGTTATAAAGTAATTGGGATTACTTTAAAACTTTATAATGATGGCAAAGAAGTTGCTGCTTCAAAACAATGCTGTTCTGGTCAAGATATAATGGATGCAAAAAGAGTTGCACATAAATTAGATATTGAACATAAGATTTTATATTACCAAGATAAGTTTAAACAAGGTGTTATAGATAACTTTGTAGATAGTTATTTAAAGGGTGAAACACCAATACCATGTGTACAATGTAATCAGACAGTTAAGTTCAAAGATTTATTTGAATTTTCTAAAGATTTAAATGCAGATGCTTTAATCACAGGTCATTATGTAAAAAGTTTAACTAAAGATAACTCAACGAATATGTACAGAGCAATTGACGAAAATAGAGATCAAAGTTATTTTTTATTTAATACTACAAGAGAGCAATTAAATTATATAAGATTTCCACTAGGTGGACTTCTTAAAGATAAAACAAGAGAAATTGCAAAAAATCTGAATTTAAATGTTGCTGATAAACCAGATAGTCAAGATATATGCTTTGTGCCCAATGGAGATTATGCTTCTGTAATAAAAAAATTCAAACCAGAATCATACAGAAAAGGAAATATTAAAAATTTAGATGGAAAAGTTGTTGGAGTACATGATGGCATAATCAATTTTACTATTGGTCAAAGAAAAGGAATTAAAGTTTCAAATGAGGAGCCATTTTATGTAATTAAAATTGATGCTGAGAAAAATGAAATTTACATTGGTCCAAAAGAAGAGCTAGCAAGAAGTAATATATATTTAAAAAACTTAAATTTACTTACAAATATAAATGAATTAGACAAAAATATATTGGTCAAAGTAAGATCTACTGGCAAACTTTTAGATGCAAAAGTAGATATAAAAGATAATGAAAATGTTAAAGTAAATCTTCTAAAACCAGAATACGGAATATCTCCTGGCCAAGCTTGTGTATTTTACAAAAAAGACCAATTTGGTCACAAAGTTCTAGGTGGTGGTTGGATTAAAGATTAAATTTTCTATTTCTTTTTATTTTTTTTTCTTGCTCTTCTTTTTTTAGAGCCCATTTTTCTACGGCCTCTATGTTTTTTTGGATATCCCATAATCTCCTTAGTTTTACTATTTTATTGACTTATTTGGTGGATATAGCATTGTCCTAAGTACATATCAAATTTTTTATGGATTATTCCTTTAAAACTTTTTTAAAGCATACGGCTAAAGATTTTCACAACCATTCTGTCAATCCACCAGTTGTAAGGGCATCCACAATTATTTTTAAATCAATGCAAGATTTAAGAAAAATGCAAAGAATGGCTTTAAAAAAACCATTAGGTGGACATTATGATTACGGTAGAAAAGGCACATCAACAACTTTCATATTACAAAAAATTCTTACCAAACTGGAGCAATCATACAATGTATTTTTAACTCCAACTGGATTTGGATCGGTATTTCTATCAATATTTAGTGTAACAAGACCAGGAGATGAGATAATAGTTTCAGATCCACTTTACAATCCAACTAGAAATTTAAGTGAAAATTATCTTAAAGAATTTGGAATTAAAACAAAATTTTATAACCCTCATGATTTAAAGTCTCTAGAAAAAAGCATAACAAGTAAAACTAAACTAATTTACGTTGAGTGCCCTGGAAGTAATACTTTTGAATTCCAAGATCTAAAAAAAGTTATTTCTATTGCAAAAAAAAATAAAATATTTACTGCAATAGATAATACTTGGGCAACACCATATTTTTTTAAACCCATTAAATTGGGTTTTGATATGTCAATAGTATCAGCAACAAAATATTATTCAGGACATTCCGATGTGATGGGTGGAAGTTTAGCTGTTAACAAAAAAGTATATAAACACGTCAAAAAAGCAGACGATGTTTTGGGTTTAAGATTAGGTCCTGATGATGCTTATTTAATAACAAGAGGCTTAAGAACTTTAGATATTAGATTAGATAAACATGAGTCTAATGCTAAAGAAGTCTGTAAGTTTCTTTCCAAAAGTAAAAAAGTAAAACTTTTGTATCCTTATAAAAAAAACTCTTTCAATTTTAGAATGTGGAAAAAATATTACTCTGGCTCATCAGGTCTTATGGGATTAATTATAAGATCTAAAAGGAGAAAATCTGTTTTGAAATTTGTAAATTCGTTAAAATTATTTGGTCATGGTTATAGTTGGGGTGGCTTTGAAAGTTTAGCATTGCTGCAAAGTGATATTGAGATGGGTGATAGAAAATTCCTAAATTTAGATAAAAATGAACACTTGGTAAGATTACATATAGGACTAGAAGACCCAAAAGATTTAATTGCAGATATTAGAAAAAGCCTTATGCTCGTTAAATGAGCAAAGAAAAATTTTTCACTAGTAAAAAAGCACTGGTTACCCTTATTGCAGCTTCATTAACAGTTATTTTTGCAATGGGTATTAGGCAAACATTTGGCTTATTTTTTTTTGATTTTAATACAGATCTGAATATTTCTATTTCACATTTTGGTTTTGTAATAGGTTTGCAACTTTTAATGTGGGGAATCTTCAGTCCAGTTTTTGGTTTCATAACTGATAAATATGGAGGTGCAACAGCTATATTTGTGGGTTTTTTATTTTTTTTATCAGGACTATTACTTTTCTACTCAGGACTTAATACTGGACACTACTTTACTCTAACGATTGGAATATTGATTGGTATAGGATTAGGTGGTACTGCTATAAGTATCCCAGTATCAGTTGTTGCCAAACATTTTCCTGCTTCTAATAGAACAATAGCAACAGGTATTGTTACATGTGCAGGATCATTTGGTTTTTTTGTTTCACCTTTATTGGTTAGACACTCATTAATTGAAACGGGGTGGGAAATTACAATTTTATATTTTTGTTTTCTATTAGGAATTGGATTAATTGTTGCTCTATTTGTAAATACTCCAAAAATTCCAGTTGGAAGTAGTAATTTAGATAACAATCAAACAGCATCAGAAGCTTTAAGAGAGGCTTTTGGAAATAAAAGTTTCATATTTTTAACTCTTGGTTTTTTTGTTTGTGGTTGGCATATTGCTTTAGTGGCTACGCATATCCCAACCTATATGATGGATAGAGGGTTACCCGATTGGACAGCAGCAATGATATTAGCTCTAGTTGGTGTTTTTAATATGATTGGTACAATTGGTGCAGGTTATTTAGCAACTAGATTTAGCAAAAAGAAAGTTTTAAGTGCAATTTATTTTTTAAGAGGTGTATCATTAATTTATTTTATATTTTTACCTCCAAGCGTATTTAATTGTATAGTATTTGGAGTAACATTTGGACTTCTGTGGCTTTCAACTGTACCCCCAACTAATGGAATAGTGGGACATATATTTGGAACAAAACATCTAGGTCTTTTATATGGTATTGTATTTGTCAGTCATCAGGTAGGATCCTTTCTTGGAGCATATCTAGGTGGAGTTTTTTATGAAATGCATGGTAACTTTGATTATGCTTGGTACGCATCTATCGCACTTTCTATTTTTGCTGGTGTGATACACTTACCTATAAAAGAGAAAACAATTGAAAGAGTTCAGGCAGCATAAACTTAAGTTTAATAAATATTTAGAAAAACTTTATCAGTCAAATAAGCCCCTTATTATTTATAAAGTTGACGGGGGTTATAATATTTATACTGATTTTTCAAAAAAGATAACGCTTAACAAAAATAATATTGCAAAATTTTTACGTAGCTTTTCTTCGAAAAAATATAGAAAAGAAACCGACTTATATGTGGGATTTTTTGGTTATGAGATTTTATGTAGTCTTTTAAATTTATCTATAAAAAACCAAAAAAATTTAAAATTTCACAAGGGTATTTTTTATAAACCTGAAACTTTAATTAAAATTAGAAAAAAAATTACTATTCATTCAAATATAAAAAGAGCTCAATTCAGTGAAGTCTTTCAAAAAACAAAAATTCTAAGCCCTTTTAAGCTCAATTTAGATTTTAGCAAATATCAAAAAATATTTGATACATTTTCAAGAAAAATTAGAGAGGGTGAAACGTACCAAATTAAAATATGCACAAAGTACAAAAATAAATCTGCAATTAATTCGGTAAATTTCTTTTGGAAACTAATGAAGATTAACTCTTCGCCTGAATCATTTATGATTAGAGATAAAGATTATTCAATAGTTAGCTGTTCTCCTGAGACTTTAATCAATCGAGTTGGTAATTTTATAAATACCAAACCTATTGCTGGTACCTTAAAAAAAAACAAATATACAACAAAATCTAAAGCTCTCAAATTCTTTAGAAATAACATCAAAGAAACTAAAGAACATAATATGATTGTTGATCTTGAGAGAAATGATTTATCTAGAATATGCAAACCAGGTACAGTAAAAATCAAAAAACAAAAATATGTAGAGGAATATAAGCACCTATATCATTACGTGACTAGCATTATTGGAAAATTAAATCAAAAAACATCTGTTATAGAAATAATTAAGTCAATGATGCCAGGTGGATCTGTAATTGGTTGTCCTAAAATAAGAACATTGGAATTACTTAATTCACAAGAAAAGGAAGATAGAAATATTTTTACTGGGAGTTTTGGGTATATAAAATTTAATGAAGATATGAGGTTTAATTTAATTATTAGATCAATTTTAAATTTTAAAAATAGATCAGAAATATCTGCAGCATCTGGAGTTGTGTTGGATAGTAATCCAAAGAAAGAATTCAATGAAAACTTTATCAAGGCAAAATCACTTTTGGAATTATTTAAATGATTTATATTATTGATCATCAAGATTCATTTACTTGGAATGTAGTTCATCAATTTTCTGAATTTGACGAAGTATATTGTTCAAATTACTTTGATATAAATAAAAAATTATTGGATAAATCTAAAACAATAGTATTTTCTCCTGGACCAGGATCACCCAAGGATTACCCAACATCTATAAAGATTTATAATAAATACAAAGGAACAAAAAAAATTATTGGTATTTGTCTTGGTTATCAATTGATCTTACACAGTGAAAATGGAAAAATTATTCAACAAAAAAATATTTATCATGGTTTTCAATCGACTGTAAAAGTTGCAAGTAATCATTCTATTTTTAAAAAAAATTCAATTTTTACAGTTGGCAGGTATCACTCACTTAAGTTAAAAGAACCTTTTAAGGCAGAAAACTTTAATATCACAATGAGATGTACTAAATCTGATATAGCAATGGGTTTTGAAAATACTCAAGATGATGTATATGGATTTCAGTTTCACCCAGAATCTTTTTTGACAAATAATGGTAAATTACTTATTAAAAAAATCTTATCAGCGTAAAAACTTTAAAGAAATTGAGTTTGATGATCTATGGAACAAGGATGGAGTTTTTACAACAATGTGGATCTATAATAAGCCACCTAAAATTCTTTTTTTTAAAACACACATTGATAATTTAATAAAATCATTAAAGGCCTATAAGATATATGATAAAGGAATAAAAAGTAAAATATTAAAATTAATAAATGAAAATATAGATAAAACAAAACCTTACAATCATTTACTTAGAGTTGCTTTAAATAAAAATACTATTTCAATATCTCTTAGAGACAGAGTCAAACTTAACAATAAATTTGGCATTAAATTAGTAAACTATGAAAGAGTGAATCCTGAATATAAAAACTTAAAATACAAAAAAATACTAGGATATTTATCTAAAATGAATACATCTAAAGAGGACATTGCTTTATGCGTAAAAGATAAAATATTTGAAACTGGAACTTCAAATTTATTATTTGTAAAAAACAATAAAATTTATTCACCTAAAAACAAATATTATAGAGGAACTAATTTTAAATTTTATGAAAAAAAATTTAATATAATTAAAAAAGATATTTATCTTAAAGAATTAAATCAATTTGATGAAATTTTATTAGTTGGTTCTGGCAAAGGTGTTGTTTCTACAAGTTATATTGTAGATAGCAATTGGAAGAGAAGAAAAAGCAAAATATTTAATTCAATGTACAAGACTTTTGAAAAAGAGTTTAAAAAAGAAAAATATATTTATAATTAAAAAATGAGAGATCCCAATAACCCATGTTTATTTTGCAATATATCCAACAATGATTTCGAACTAGAAAATGAATTGGCCTACGCCAGCTATGATACTTACCCAGTTTCAAAGTATCATGCTTTAATTGTCCCAAAGAGACATGTAGAAAATTATTTTGAATTAAATAGTGAGGAAGTTCTTGCCTGTGATGCCCTTCTAAAACAACTTAAAAAGAAGCTTGAAATTAAAGATCATACAATCGAGGGATTTAATGTAGGGTCTAACTCTGGCAAAACTGCAGGACAATCAATTAATCATTGTCACATTCATCTGATTCCAAGAAGATCTGGAGACGTTGATAATCCTCAAGGTGGTGTTAGAAGTGTAATTGCTTCAAAACAACATTATCTACGTAAAACTAAATAATAATTACCTTTATAAGCTGTTGAAATGTCATTATATCGCGGTTGATCTATTTAAATAAGTGTACTAAAAATCTTATGCGGAAGGAACAAATTCACAATGATATCAACTAATCCATTTTTAATACTTGCTGAGACCGTACCGCCATTTTTGATGCAATCTTTTGTAATTTTAATGGGTTTACTAATTCTAGTTGGAACAGTTATGGATATTATTCATAAAAAAAATGTGAAGTATTTCTTTAATAATGCAAAAAAAGCAAAATTATCAGCTACAAAAACCCTATCAACAGGTGAAAGAATATCTGTAATTTCAAAAACTATAGCAAGTGACATTGCCACAACATCAGAACTTGGTGCAGGTAAAAGAAGAGCGGCACATGTAATGGGAATGTACGGAACTATACTTTTTTGGGTAGGTTCAGTTGTAATGATCTTCTTTTATACATCTCCAGGATCTACTACTCCTACGGTGTGGCCAATGATATGGCACATAGGAGCAGCACTAACTGTACTAGGAGGATCTTGGTTTTGGTTTTTTTTAAGAGTTGATGTTTATTCTGAGGCACAACCTTGGTTTAGAGTTATTAAAGCTGACTTATTTGTTTTAGCATTAATAGCATCATCTTTATTTGGTTTGATATGGTCTTATCTTCAATCACTAAATCTTATTGGAAGATATGATGATATGGTTTTCTTAGCATTATTTATTACAGCAAATTTAGTTTTATTTGGTGGAGTATATTGGTCAAAGTTTGCTCATATGTTTTATAAACCTGGTGCAGCACTACAAAAAAATTTAGCAGAAGCTGATGGTTCTAGAGATAATCTACCACCAGAAGCAGATGCACCTGAGCAATTTGGCTTAGGTATAAAAAGAGAAGAGCCAAAACACTATTAATATGATAAAAATTAAAAAGGAGAAAAATTAAATTATGTCAACTTTTGTATACATGACCCGTTGCGATGGCTGTGGTCACTGCGTAGATATTTGTCCATCAGATATAATGCATATCGATGAAACAATAAGAAGAGCAAAGAATATTGAACCAAACTTTTGCTGGGAGTGCTATTCGTGCGTGAAAGCATGCCCTAATCATGCAATTGATGTAAGAGGCTATGCAGATTTTGCACCAATGGGACACAGCGTAAGAGTTAGACGTGAAGAAGAAAAAGGAACCATCTCATGGAAAATAAAATTTAGAAATGGAACTACAAAAGATTTTGTATCTCCAATCACAACTAAACCTTGGGGAAAGTTTATTCCAAAACTTGCTGAAGGAGATAAACCAAATCAAGGAGAGATAAACTCTCAAAGATTATATACTGAGCCAGAAGGTTTAAATATTGATGGAGAACTACCATCAGTTCCAAAAGAAACTTTCAAAAAGGGAGTTTATTATTAATGGCCAAACATAAAACACATTACGAAGATTGTGACGTTCTAGTAGTTGGAGGCGGAATGGCTGGAACAGGTGCAGCATTTGAAGCAAGGCACTGGGGCAGAGATTTGAAAATAGTCTGTGTTGAAAAAGCAAATATAGATAGAAGCGGAGCTGTAGCCCAAGGATTATACGCAATTAATTGTTACATGGGTATGCAATGGGGTGAAAACCAACCTGAAGACCACGTTAGATATGCTCGTAATGATTTAATGGGAATGGTAAGAGAAGATTTAGGTTATGATATGGCTCGTCATGTAGACTCAACTGTCCACATGTTTGATGAGTGGGGCCTGCCGATGATGAAAAATGAAAAAACTGGTCGTTACTTAAGAGAAGGTAAATGGCAAATCATGATTCATGGTGAAAGTTACAAACCAATAGTAGCTGAAGCTGCTAAAAAATCAGCTGACAAAATTTACAATAGAATAATGATCACTCATCTTTTAATGGATGAGGAAAAAGAAAATAGAGTTGGTGGAGCTGTAGGGTTTAATATGAGAACTGGAGATTTTCATGTTTTCAGAGCAAAGACAGTTATAGTTGCTGCAGGTGGAGCATCTCACATATTTAAACCAAGAGCTGTAGGAGAAGGAATGGGAAGAACTTGGTATGCTCCTTGGAGTAATGGTTCAGCATACGCACTTCCTATTGCAGCAGGAGCCAAAATGACTCAAATGGAGAACAGAATTGTATTATGTAGATTTAAAGACGGATACGGTCCTGTTGGCGCATATTTCCTACATTTAAAAACTTATACTCAAAATGCTAATGGGGAAAACTATGAAAAGAAATGGTATGAACAAACTAAAGAATTGGTTGGTGAATATATAGACCATCACCCAACCCCTACATGTTTAAGAAATCATGCATTTATTCAAGAAACTATGGCAGGCGGAGGCCCAATTCATATGGTCACTACAGAGGCTTTCCAAGATCCACATTTAGAAACTGTTGGTTGGGAAAACTTCTTAGGGATGACAGTTGGTCAAGCTGTTGTTTGGGCATCACAGAATATTGATCCTAAATACACAAATCCAGAACTTACTACATCGGAACCTTACGTTATGGGTTCACATGCTACATGCTCAGGGGCATGGGTAAGCGGACCAGAAGATCTATCACCACCAGAATATTTCTGGGGTTACAACAGAATGTTAACAATTGAGGGACTTTTTGGAGCCGGAGATACTGTTGGAGGTAGCGCACATAAATTTTCATCAGGATCATTTACAGAAGGTCGTTTAGCAGCAAAAGCAGCAGTTAAATATATTGAAGACCAAAAAGCTAATGATATTAAAGTTAGCGATAAACAATGTGAGGACTTTAAAACAGCTGTTTATAAACCACTTGAAAATTATACTGTTGGAAGAAACGAGATAACTGGAGGAACTGTTTCACCTAGTTATATCTCTCCAATTCAAGGCCTTCAAAGATTACAAAGAATTATGGACGAATATGTTGGAGGAATTGCTACAAACTACATGACTAACGCAAACATGCTTAAAAAAGGTCTAGAATTACTCAAATGGCTTGAAGAGGATCTAGAAAATGTTGGAGCAGAAGACTATCATCAGCTAATGAGAGCCTGGGAGCTTAAGCATAGAGCTTTAACATCTCAGTGTGTAACAGAACATACTATGTTTAGAGAAGAAACTAGATGGCCGGGATATTATTATAGAGGTGATCATATGAAGCTTGACGATGATAATTGGCATTGTTTGACAGTTTCTAGAAGAGATCCTAAAACTGGTAAGTTTACTTTGGAAAAAGTGCCTGTTTACCATATCGTAGATGAGAACGAGAAGAAAAAAGAAGCTTCTTAATTGAAACAAATCAGAAATGGCTCTTTTAGATAAATCCGACGAGGAAATTATTAAAATTGCAGAACCAATGTGGGCTAACTTAGTTAGGTCCTCAAACATCAAAGATTATGGTGGCTTTACTCGAGATTTGTCCTCCCAAATGATGTATGGAGCTAATGAAGTCGAACTTGGAAAACAATGGGCAAATAATGAGTTGATTTCAAGTTTAGCTGAAGGATGTAAAGCAATCGGCTGTCTTAGAAGAGGTCTTTACATAACAGTCTTATATAAACAGACTAGCACAAAGATCCCTGGAGACTTTTTAGGAAGACTAGTTCTCGGAGAAGAGGGAGATGAAGTCAAAGTCTTCGGTGCAACAATTTTCTAAATATTTTTAAAAAATATTTGCATTTATTACAACTTGTGATATTCCGCGGGTATGTTTCAAATAATAAATCATAATTTAAAAAAACTTCCTTTATTCTTTGAAAATCAAATAAGTAAAATAATTAAATCATTTTTATATCTTTTTATCTTCTTTGCTTGGGGCATAATTCTTCTTAGTACTGCACAGAATTTTATTTAAAAAAACATTCATATTTATTGACTTTATATTCGTAGAGGAATAATTACTTGAAATGGAGTATTTTCTTCCAATTGCACAAGTCGAAATAAATTTACTTTTTATATTTGGTCTAAGTTTAGTTGTAGGAATTTTATCTGGTTTATTTGGAGTAGGTGGAGGATTTTTGATGACACCTTTTTTAATTTTTTTAGGTGTACCTCCTATTTATGCAGTCCCCAATGAAGCCAGTAATATTTTAGGAACTTCAGTCTCTGGATCTACAACTCATTATCTTAAAGGAACACTCGATTACAAAATGGGTTTCATGATTGTCATTGGAGGAGCTGTAGGAACAATACTTGGAATTATAACTTTTTCATATTTCAAAGATATTGGAAAAATCAATGTAGTTATCTCTTTAGCTTATATGTATATCCTTGCAATTTTAGGAACCTTTATGCTTATTCAAGGTGTATCAGAAATTGATAAAGCAAGAAAAAAAATAACTGAAAAAAAAAAACTACATAAACATTATTGGATACATGGTCTTCCTTTAAGAATGCGTTTTAAAAAGTCGCAACTTTATGAAAGTGCATTTACACCAATAATAATAGGTCTGATAGTTGGTTTCATCGCTGCAATTATGGGAATAGGTGGTGCTTTCATTTTAGTACCAGCAATGATTTATATTATTGGGATGCCAACAAGATTAATTCCAGGTACTTCCCTTTTTGTAACTATATTTATCAGTGCGATAGTTACAATTTTGCATGCGTTGAATTATGGAACCATAGATTTAATATTAGTTACTGTTTTAATTTTAGGTTCAATAATAGGTGTACAGTTTGGACAAAAAATTGGAGAAAAAATTGATAGCTCAGAATTTAAAACTATTTTAGCAATATTATTATTATTAGTTGGTATAGCAATTGCTTATGATACTTTTATCAAAGATGAAAAAACAACAAGTGTTATTGTTAATGCTAAAGATAATTTAGGACCATTAAGTGAATTTATATTAAATTTTTCAAGAGATTTACCAGTATTTTATGGTCTAACCTCAGTTTTACTTGCTGTAGTACTCGGAGTTGGAGCTGCAATGATTAGAAGAGTTTATTCTAATTGGGATGATAAAAGATTAGCAAAATTAAAAAAATAATTAGGCGCTTCTATATAATTTAGTCATAACAAACTCTTTATGACCAAGAGCTTCAGCACAAGTTAATCTTCCATTAGCAACCCTTAAAGTTGATTTGATTAACTCATCTCCTGCTTGGCTCAAATTCATTTCTCTAGATAAAATTTTAGAAACGTCTACATCAATATGTTCACTCATAGTTTTTGCTGTAAGAGGATTTGCTGTCAATTTAATCACAGGCTCTATAGGATTTCCTATAATATTGCCTTGTCCAGTTGGGAATAAATGAATATTAAAACCCCCTGCAGCTTGTAAAGTAACACATTCTGCAGCAGCTGAAGAAGTATCCATAAAGTACAATCCCGCACCTTTTGTCGGTTCCTCAGCTGGCTCTAGAACATCAATAAACTGACATCCTCCAATTTTCTGAAAATTACCAAATGCTTTTTCTTCAATAGTAGTTAATCCACCAGCAATGTTACCTGCAGTTGGTTGACTTTCTGATAGATCATCTGTTGCTTCTTTAAGGATAAAATCATTATAATCATTCCATGTCTTTTTAAACTTTGCTTGAGCCTCCGGTGTTTTACCTCTTTTTTCGCAAACTGTTTCAGCTCCTGTAAGCTCGGAAGTCTCACCAAAACATAAATGAACACCAAGCGGTTCTAACTTATCCATAAGATTTCCAACAGTAGGATTTGATGCTAATCCTGATGTTGTATCAGACTCTCCACATTTTACTGAAATCCATAAATCACTCATTGGACAATCTTCTCTTTGTTTTTCAGAAGCCCACATTGAAAACTCTTGTGCTTTTTTTGAAACTTTAGCAATAGTATCTATATCTCCAACTCCTTCTATACTAAATCCTTCAACTGGTTTGCCAGTTGTTGCAATTGCGTCAACAATCCTTTTTGTCCATTTAGGTTCAATACCTACAACTATAACAGCTGCAACATTAGGATTTTTTCCAGTGCCAATCATTGTTCTAAAATGAAGTTCTAAATCTGCACCAAACTGCAGTCGCCCATAAGAGTGAGGTAGAGCTATTGTACCTTTAATGTTATTTGCTACTGCTTCTGCACATGCATTTGAAATATCGTCTACAGGAAGAATAATAACGTGATTACGTGTTCCAGCACGACCATTTTCTCTTTTATATCCTAAAAAACTTTCTGGAATTTCCATTTATTACCACTTTTTTGTTTTTACGTTATGAACATGAACATGTTCACCTTTTTTAATATTTTTAACTACTTTCCCAATATCATGACCATATTTCAAAATAGTGTCACCCTCATTTAGATCTGCCATTGCAATCTTATGACCCAATGGTATTTCATCTTTTGATTGTATTGAAATAGACTTATCATTTTCCATTATCCAACAATTACAATCTTGTTCTGGGGTTATTTTCTCTATAACAACTACGCCTACGTTGTCTTTTTCATCATGTATTATTATATCAGTATTTGACATTGTGACGATTTCTTTATTTGAAATTCGCTAAATCTTATATATTAATCGGGCACTTTGACAATTAAAAAAAAGAATTAGAAAGGCTGAACCATGACTAAAATGACAACTGAAGAAGCATTTATAAAAGTTCTTCAAATGCACGGAATTGAACACTCGTTTGGAATAATAGGATCAGCTTTTATGGCAATATCTGATTTGTTTCCTAAGGCAGGAATTACTTTTTGGGATGTTGCTCATGAGACTAATGGAGGTTTGATCGCAGACGGATACACAAGAGCAACTGGAAAAATGTCAATGGTTATTGCTCAAAATGGGCCAGGAATAACTGGATTAGTTACACCAATTAAAACAGCTTATTGGAACCACACACCATTATTATTAGTTACACCTCAAGCAGCAAATAAAACTATGGGTCAAGGTGGTTTTCAAGAAGTAGAACAGATGAATTTATTTAAAGATATGGTTTGCTATCAAGAAGAAGTAAGAGACCCTTCAAGGATGGCTGAAGTACTAAATAGAGTAATTGAAAAGGCATTTAGAGGTTCGGCACCAGCACAAATAAATGTACCAAGAGATTATTGGACACAAGTAATAGATATTGATTTACCACCAATTGTAAGATTTGAAAGACAAGGTGGAGGAAAAGAAGCAATTGAAAAAGCTGCAAAACTTTTATCAGATGCCAAATTTCCAGTAATATTATCTGGAGCAGGTGTCGTAATTGGTAATGCAATTGATGAATGTAAAAAGTTAGCTGAAAAGTTAGATGCCCCAGTGTGTAATGGTTATCAACATAACGATAGTTTTCCGGGCAGTCATCCTTTAGCAGTAGGACCGTTAGGATATAATGGATCTAAGGCTGGAATGGAGTTAATTTCAAAAGCAGATGTCGTTTTAGCCTTAGGAACAAGATTAAATCCATTTTCAACTTTACCAGGGTATGGGATTGATTATTGGCCTAAAGATGCAACTATAATTCAAGTCGACATGAACCCAGATAGAATTGGACTTACAAAGAAAGTTACAGTTGGTATTTGTGGAGATGCCAAGATGGTTTCTCAACAGATTTTAGAAAAACTCTTACCAACAGCTGGCGATAATGGTAGAGATGAGAGAAAAAATTTAATTCATCAAACAAAATCAGCATGGTTACAAACTCTTACCAGTTTAGATCATGAAGATGATGATCCAGGGACAGTTTGGAATAAAGAAGCTAGAGAAAGAGACTCAGATAGAATGTCTCCAAGACAAGCTTGGAGAGCAATTCAAGCTGGAATGCCTGATGATGTTATTATTTCAAGTGATATTGGAAATAATTGTGCAATAGGTAATGCATATCCAACTTTTGAAAAACCAAGAAAATATTTAGCACCAGGTTTGTTTGGTCCATGTGGTTATGGTTTTCCATCTATACTTGGAGCAAAAATTGGGTGTCCAGATACACCTGTGATTGGTTTTGCAGGCGATGGTGCATTTGGAATAAGTATGAATGAAATGAGTTCTTGTGCAAGAGAGGAATGGCCAGCAATTACAATGGTTATATTTAGAAATTACCAATGGGGTGCTGAAAAAAGGAACTCTATTTTGTGGTTTGATGATAATTTTATTGGAACAGAGTTAGATCCCGAATTAAGCTACGCAAAAGTTGCTAATGCATGTGGTTTAAAAGGAGTTGCCGTTAAAACTATGGAAGAGACAACTGCAGCAATTAAACAATCATGTGAGGATCAAAAAAAAGGAATTACAACATTTATAGAAGTAATTTTGAACCAGGAATTAGGCGAACCATTCAGAAGAGATGCTATGAAGAAACCGGTAGAAGTAGCAGGAATTGAAAAAGGTGATATGAAGCCTCAAAAATCATTGGTTGGTTAAATAAATATGTGTATGATGTTAATTCACACTCTAATTTATGGAAGTAAAACTAGATAAGTGGTTTAGACCTAATATTGATAAAGAAGTTTTAAGAGAACTAACAAAAAAATCAGATATTAAAGGATTGGTTCATGTAGGTATTTACTTTAGCTTACTAATTTTTGTAGGATATTTAGCATTTTTTACTTTTGGCACTTGGTGGTCAGTATTTTGGTTTTACATCTATGGAAACATTTTTTGTTTTTGTAATCCAATTTGGCATGAGACAGGTCATAAAACAGCATTCAAGACTAAATTTTTAAACGAAATATTTTATTACATCTCGAGTTTCATGGCATACTTTGAACCCACTAGATGGAGATATACCCACTTTGTTCACCATGGAAATACTTATTCAACAAAAAATCCTTATGATCATGAAATAGAATATGACAATAATTTAAAAGATACTCCTAAAAAATTATTAATGAATTTAATTCCTTTTGGTGAATTATTATTTTTTAAAAAAAGTATTGCATTTGAAGTTATAAAACATGCTTTTGGCATTAAAACAAAAGTTATGATTGATAGTATTCCTGAAAACGCAAGACCAAGAGCTATTTTGATTTCTAGGATTTATCTTTTCATATGGGCCTCAATAATTATCTGGTCTCTACTAATATCTTCATGGTTACCAGTATTGTATTTACTGTTACCGCATTATTATGGAAAAGGATTACATAAATTAGTTGCTTTTACACAACATGCAGGTTTAGCAAGGGATGTAAAGGATCATAGATTGTCTGCAAGAGATATGAAATTAAATCCAATACTTAGTTTCCTTTATTGGAAAATGGAATATCATTGTGTACACCATATGTTTCCAACTGTACCAGCTTATAATTTAGAAAAATTACATTATCATTTAAAAGATCAGTTACCCGAAATTAAAAACGGACTATTTAATACTTATAAAGAAATAATTCCGGCTCTTAAAAAACAAAGAGATGAACCAAACTATCATTTAGATATTTCTTTACCAGAGCAACAACCTTCTTAATGTATAAAAATTACAAATTGTTGTTATTTTTAGGAGCAGCTATAATATTTCTTTATATGAGTGTAGGTAAATATGAGGAATTTAGTCTTAAAAAATCAATCTCGGCATGTGTAATCGCAAAAAGTAAACTGAAAAAAGAAGTTAAACCTGAGGAAGCTAGAAAAATTTGTGAGAAAGAAATTAAAAATTGACGATGAAATTATTAAAATTAATTTTTAGA
>CACKZF010000001.1 GCA_902604565.1 uncultured Pelagibacteraceae bacterium | reverse complement strand
ACCTTCCATACCGTCTAGATAAATAGAGTCAGGATCACATTTTGCTGCCATACGAACATCATCATAAACTTTTGCTGCTCCAAGTTTTAATTGTATTGGAACTTTATTTTTTGTTAACTCTCTTAGCTCTTGAACTTTTAAAGCTAAGTCATCTGGTCCTAGCCAATCAGGATGTCTTGCAGGAGATCTTTGATCAATACCAGCTGGCAATGATCTCATCTCTGCTACTTGGTCAGTAACTTTTTGACCCATTAAGTGACCACCCATCCCAACTTTTTGTCCTTGACCTATGAAAACTTCAATTCCATCAGCAAGTTGTGCATGATGAGGATTAAATCCATATCTTGATTGAATACATTGATAGTACCATTTTTCTGAATATCTTCTCTCGTCAGGTATCATTCCACCTTCACCTGAACATGTTGCGCTACCCGCCATGGTTGCTCCTCTTGCAAGTGCTGTTTTTGCTTCATAAGATAAAGCTCCAAAACTCATACCTGTTATATAAACTGGAATATCTAATTCCACTGGATTTTCACATCTTGGACCAATGATAGTTTTCGTTTCACATTTTTCTCTGTAACCTTCGATTACAAATCTTGTAAGAGTTCCAGGTAAAAAAACTAAATCGTCAAATGTAGGAATTTTTTTCATTAGAGCCATACCTCTCATTCGGTATCTTCCTAACTGAGCTTTAATATGAATGTCGTCGATTACTTCTGGTGTAAATATAGCGTTATAACCTAGTAAACTTTTATTTCTTTTTGAAAATTCACTACCACCATTCCCATTGGAATGACCATTTGATTTTCCGTTTTTTTTCTTTGCCATTAAATTGCTCCTTTTTTCTCAGTTGGTTCTAAAGCGTCATAGTTCCAGAGTTTTTTACCTGCAACTACTTTTGTCATCTTTGAAATATCAAAATTTTCGCCAATCTCAGCGACTTTAAGTTTTCTTTTGATCCAATCTATATCACTTTTTGTCATAGGTGACTCAATCGCATCACTTCCAAATGACCCAATTTTTCCACCTACATAAATAGTTCCATCATACATAGAGTCTCCGAGGTTTATACCGACATTACCTAAAATTATTATCCTTCCTCTTTGCATCATAAAGCCAGTGAATGCTCCAGCGTCACCACCAACGATAATTGTTCCACCTTTTTGATCAATTCCTGTTCTAGCACCAACGCTACCTTTACATATTAAGTCTCCACCTCTAACTGCTGCACCAAAACATGATCCAGCATTTTTTTCTATTACTACTTTTCCTGCCATCATATTTTCTGCACACGACCATCCAACTCTACCATTAATTCTTACCGTTGGACCATCAATAGAACCAACCCCAAAATAACCCAAACTTCCTTCAAATATTAAATTTAATTTATTTAACACCCCAACACCTAAACTATGTTTTCCTTGTGGGTTCTTTATAACTATTGTTCCATAGCCTTGACTCATAAGCTCATCAATTTTTTTGTTTGCCTCTTTGCAGTCTAGATCATTTACATCAAGGTCAATTCTTTTATTAAAATCAACATCATAAGTTCCCCAATAGTAAAAGTTTTCTGCCTCATCAGGATTAAAAAATTTTTGTTGAGTTTTACCTGTAAGAACTTCTGTATGAAGTCCCATTGATTGGGCTTTGGTTTTTTTTTCTGTTGTTTTTAAATTTGCCATACTTTTACCTCTCCATCAAATGGATCATATGTATCTATTTCATGTGGCAAGATAGATCTTATTGCTATTTCCTCAGAGCCCATAGCAACTAAATCATCTGACTCGTATAAGACTAATGGTTTTGCTGCCATTGTATCTTTAGCCATTCCCAAAGAATCTTTCGTTGCAACAAAATATGTAAACACTCCATCTAAACCTGACAAACTATCCTTCATGCCTTCTTCTAATGTTGCTCCATTTCTCATTTTCTCTGCTAAATAAACAGCTATCAGCTCAGAGTCACATTCAGACATAAATCTCATGCCTTTGTTCTCTAACACTCTTCTATTATTCCAGTAATTAGTTAATTGACCATTATGTACAACTGAAACATCGCTAAAAGGATATCCCCAAAAAGGGTGAGCAGATTTGATATCTACACCTGACTCAGTTGCCATTCTAGCATGACCTATAGCATGAGTTCCTGTTACTTTTCCAAGATCATACCTATCTAAAACTACTTTTGCATCTCCTAAATCTTTAATTAATTCAAGTGATTTACCAATCGATAAAATTTCTACACTTTCAATACTCTCAATTTTCTTTGAAAAATCCATTAAATCGTCGTCATATTTCATTTCATATCTGTAGGAATATGGAGTTAGTTTTTCTTCCTTCAATACTTTTGCACCAAGATTTTTTAACATATCGTCTACAAGTTCTTTCCTCTTATCATAAACACTTTCATCTTCATTTATGGAGGAACTACCTTCACCAACATTTTCTCCAACCTTGAATCTCATTATGAAGTTTTCACCATCATTATCTGCATATAGAGCATAACCTGTTGAGTCAGGACCTCTATGCTTTAAAGCCTGAAGCATTGCTTGTAATTCATTTCCTACATTAGAGGATTTTCCTCTATGTATAAGACCAGCTATTCCGCACATATTTCTCCTTAACTAAATTTGTTTATGGCAGGCAATCCAAGTAGGTATCTAGATCCCATTGAGTTGTTGCACCTAAAAATCTTTCCCATTCATCATTTTTATACCAATGAAATATTTTATACATTTCATCCGGCATAGCAGATTGAATAACCTTATCTTCTGCTAAACGATCTAAAGCTTCACCAAGACTTAAAGGTAATTTTTTAACATTTTTTCCAGCTTTTTGAGCTTCATAAATATTTCTAGACTCAGGTTTTCCAGGATTGATATTATTCGTTATTCCATCATCAAAAGCTTTTAATAAACTCGCTCCCATTAAATATGGATTATGCATAGAATCTACAGATCTATATTCAAATCTACCTGGTGCGGAAACTCTTAATCCACAAGTTCGATTTTGGTATCCCCAATCTGCATAAACAGGTGCCCAAAAACCCTGATCCCATAATCTTCTATATGAATTAACTGTTGACGAACCAATGGCTGTTAAAGCAGGTAAGTGTTTCATTACTCCACCGATTGATTTCAAACCAATTTTTCCTGGCAACTGGACATCTTTTGTATCTGGCATAAAAGTATTAGTACCGCCTTCTACATAACTGAAAACTTCATCCATCCCTGGCAGAGACTTATGACCTAATTTATTTACTTTATCTTTCCCACCTGTCCATAGAGACATATTAGTATGACAACCACTAGCAGAAACTCCCATAAAAGGTTTTGTCATAAAGCATGCAATCAAATTAAATTCTCTTGCAACCTGAGCACAAATTTGTCTGTAAGTAGATAATCTATCTGCATTTCTTAAAACATCATCGTACATCCAGTTTAATTCTAGTTGTCCAGGAGCATCTTCATGATCACCTTGAATCATATCAAAGCCCATAGCTCTTGCGTATTCCATTACTTTCATAAATACTGGTCTTAAAGACTCGAATTGATCTATGTGATAACAATATGGTTTAGAAAAACCTTTTCCTGTCGGAGTACCATCATCATTTCTAGTTAACCACATCATTTCTGGCTCAGTTCCAACTCTAAGTTGATAACCATGTTTTTTCTTAAATTCTTTAGCAATAATTCTTAAATTACCTCTACAATCAGATGTTAAGTGACCACCTGGATTTTCTCTTTCTTCTCTATTTCTAAAACAAGTTACAAAAACTCTTGCAACTTTTTTATCCCAAGGTAATTGGCAAAACGTTTCTGGATCAGGTATTCCAACCAATTCTTTAGCTTCAGGACCATATCCTATATAGTTATTGTGACGATCTAAGAATAAATTAGCTGTTGCACCGTAAACTAATTGAAAACCTTTTTCACATGTTCTTTCCCAATGATCAGCAGGAATTCCTTTACCAACAACTCTTCCTGTTACTGATATGAATTGAAAAAAAATATAATCAATTTTTAGTTCGTTAATTTTAGCTCTAACCTGTTTAACTAATTTTGCTCTACCTGGTTGATTAACATGTTTCTCTAGATCAGTCATATTCCCCCTTAAGAATTTTTAGACCAAAAAGTTAACTGAAAAAAAAACATCTGTCTACTTAGATAAATTAGCTCCAAGGAAACGGACTATTAGATGTTGGGTGTAATTCACCTTTCTCGTAACGGTTGAATCTAAATGGTTTTAATAAATCACTCTCGGTTCCAAGAATTTCTTTTGCAACAAGTTCTCCAACTCCAATCATTTTATAACCATGGTTAGAGTCTGCTATCATATAAACATTTTCTAAAAATCTATCAAAAATTGGAAACGAGTCTGGAGTCATACATCCAAGTCCACCAGAAGGACCTTTTCTATATAAATCTGATTTACCTTCAAATCTTTTTTGGCAATGAGCTAACGCTGAACACCACATATCATTAAAAGCTTCTGTTGTCTGATATTCAGGGGACTCTATTCCATATGGATCAACGTTTACTTGATCAAAATGTTTATCAACTATGTAAGGTGAAGTTCCACCCTGTACTCCGAGTCCTTCAATATCTGGTTTATAATATATTCCCCAAATTTTATCCGTTAACAATTTTTTAGTTTTATCTGAATATAATGGAGCCGTTGAATCTACATGAATTACCGGTGGCTGTTCACCGTTATCCATTTTTAAAAAATCTGGTTCTACACCAAGTACACCCTCTTGAAGCATCCAATATTTCCACATATCAGTTTCATGCATCTTTCCGTCTTTATCTTTAATATTTGCAGTTTTAGGAAGCTCTAACATATTCCAAAAATCTCTAGCCCAAGGTCCTGCGCCAACAACAACTTGTTCGCACTCTATTGTACCTTTGTCTGTTTCAACTCCTGTAACAGCTTTGCTATTACTTCCTCTTTTAAAACCTGTAACTTTTACACCTTTCAATACTTCAACACCATTTGAAGTAGACTTATTTTCAAGTGCTTTAATTGAATCTTTGTTAAATGCATATCCACCTTTTTTTTCATGAAGAACAGAAGTTATGCCTTGTGCTTGCCAGTCACCAAACATACCTTTCATATATTTCATGCAATCTTTCTCACCTTCTATAAATTCAGACTCGTAACCAATTGCTTTTTGTTGTTCATAAATAGTTGCAACATCTGCATGCATTACTTCTGGTGAAATCTGTAAATAACCAACCGCATTATATTTAAATGATTTAGGATCACTTTCCCAAACTGAAACTGAATGAGCCATTAATTCTCTCATTGCAGGCTGAAAATAATTATTTCTTACAACACCGCAGGCAATTCCACTTGCTCCTGCTGCGGTATCTTTTTTTTCTAAGACGACAATATCACCCGGATTTTTATAAGTTTCTGAAAGTTTCCAAGCAGTACTTAGACCGTGAATTCCCCCTCCAACGATTACTACTTTAGCTTTTGTCGGTAATGACATTCTGAAACATTATTTTTTGAAAAGGGTTAAATATATAATTTTTTTTATATATAAAATTTAGAAATAAAAACTTACAGAACTTAGGATTTGCTTATTGTTAAAAGCTTAAATTTTTAAGAGTTGATAAATAGTCGTTAAATTCATCAATAAACGAAGTGCTTGGCTTTATATGTTTTTTTCTTTGATCTTGTGAGGTTTTTTCTAAGTAAAAAAAACCTTTTTCACATGCTTCATTAATTATTAATGCAGATTTTGGTCTAGAGGTTTTAAATAGTTTGGTTTTTAGCTCCTCTACTGATAAATTTTGTTTTTGCTTAAATGCCGACATTACTAAAAGCATCATATGATAATGGGAAGGTGATTTTCTAAAAAAATAGTTACTTGATGTATGAGAAAGCTTCATTTGATCTTCCCAAAACTCTAACAAATCCTTAGTTGATTTAGCCATTAAGATCTTACTTTAGTTTTCTTTGGATCGTAATGAGGAAATCCAACAATTTTAGCAGGAATTCTCTTTTGATGTCCATCTATCTTTCCAATTTCAACATCATTACCTATTTCTGAGTGACCTACATCTATTCTGCATAATGCAATATTTTTATTTAAAGTCGGAGAGATACATCCGCTTGTTATAATGCCAACTTGAGATCTTCCAATATGAACGCAATCTCCATGATTAGCTATCTCTTTACCAATCAGCTCTAGCCCTACTAGTTTTTTTTGAGGGTTTTCTTTTCTTTTAATTAAATTTTCTCTTCCAATAAAATCCTCTGTTTTGGATTTTAATGGTACAGAAAATCCAATGCCAGCTTCAAACGGATCTTGTTGTCCGTCAAATTCATTACCAAATAAAATTAAACCAGCTTCTATTCTTAAAAGATCCAAAGCCGCAAAACCAGCTGGTAACAGACCTTCATCTTTTCCTGCTTCAATTACCTTGTCCCAAACCTTTGGAGCATCACTTGGATGACACCAAATTTCAAAACCAAGTTCACCAGTATAACCTGTTCTTGAAACAATTAATGGTATTCCGTTTAATTCTTCCAATCGACAAATTGTAAATCTAAACCATTCCAATTCAGATATAGAAGGTTGGGTAGGTGGGGTAAAAATTATTTTTTCTAGAATTTTTCTACTTTTGGGACCTTGTAAAGATAAATTATTTATTTGGTCAGTAGAATTTTTGATATGAACTTTGTAATTTTTTTTCTTCGCTTGTTCTTTAAGCCACTCACCTCCATATTCATCACCACAAACCCATCTAAAACCATGATCACTAAGTTTTAATAACGTTCCATCATCAAACATGGTTCCATTTTCATAACACATTGCTGAGTAAACAATTTGACCAACTGAAAGTTTTTTTACATTTCGTGTTAATGTATAGTTCATTAATTCTTCAGCATCTGGTCCAAGAATTTCAAACTTTCTCAATGAAGATAAGTCAATTAGTACTGCGTCTTCTCTGCATGCATTGTATTCATTAATTACACCATGTTTTGTATAATCATTTGGTAACCAAAAACCTCTAGCATCGATAAAGTTTCTAGTTAATTTTGATGTTCTCTCATAGAAACCCGTATTTCTTGTAAGTTTATTTTCTGAATCTGTTTTCATTCTAAAACCATATGATTTTGTAAACTCTTTACTTTTTTCATAAGTTCTAACAAAAATATCAGTAGGGTTCCATCCATTGCAGCTATCTATATCGCTAGGGCATGCAGTTGTTCCACATGTTAAATCTTTTAACGCTTTAAAAATGACATAATCTCCTGGTCTTGCATAAGATTCATCAGATGTAACAGAATTTTGACCTCCAGAGGATGTATTAAAGAAAAGATTGATCGCATGCCAACCTTTTTTTTCTTCGACACCATACATTTTCATTGAATCATTTAAATTGTCAGAGCAATTTGCATGACCAAAATATCCAGAATCTTCGTAGTACTTTGAGGTGCAGGCTAAATTAAATGTATCATGTATACCTACAGTATCTCTAATAACTTCTACCAGTGGCTCATGATCAGTATCATAAAATTTTGAAAATAAACCAGGACCTGGAAAAGTATTTCCCATAAAAGTTCTAGTCGTTTGCCAATCAAGACCTCTCTCTATACCTTTTTCTAATTTTGCCGTGTCGTAAGCAACGAAATCTGAACATTGTCTTCCTGTTGGTGTAATTATTTGAATATAGTCCCCAGCCTTAACTTGATATCCTGTTGCAGTTTTTCTATCTATGTTAACTTCATAGTCAGGATCATAAATTGGATCAGGGATTATTGAAAATTCCTTTTCAGAATTTTTAATTTTTGCTCTTTTAACTAATACAGTTAAATCTGAAGGTGGATTTTGATCATGAACAAGCATATCGTTCCCAGGAGCAGCAAAGATACAATAACAATTATCTTTTGCATTTAGAGTTATTTTTTCTCCTGCAATAGTATTTTTATCAAAGAGAATTGATGAGGTGGCTTTTTCAATTTGCAAATTTCTTTTTTTTAACTGAAGCAATGCTTGTAAAGAACATTCTTCTTTTTTTAAAAGTATTTTTTTTATTGCAGATGAATTTTTATTTTCTTTTAAATTTAAAATTCCCAATTCTGATTTTCCATTTTTGTTAAAAATATTAATTTCACAAATTTGATTTCCCTCATTATTTATTATTTCAATTTCATCTTCAGGAAATATTTGTATACCTGTAATTCCACCTGCATTGATAACATATCTTTCAACTCCAGGTGGTAGTGCGTTTAAACCGGGTTCTTTAATATTCAGACTTGTTTGCATATTTTTTTAAAAATACTCAAAAATTATACAAAAGTATCAATAAATTTATATATAAATTTTATATATACATTTGTATCTATTTTGCTAGTTGACTGTAACTTTAATAGAGAGGATAATTTATCTACTTAATATTAAGGAAAGGGAAATAATGAAAAAAATAATATCTCTACTATCAGCATTGGTGATATCTCTTGTAAGTTTTGCAGGGATTTCAAACTCAGCAGATAGTAAAAAACCTATTGTTATCCCAACTCATAACTGGTCAAGCCAAATTGTAATGGCTTATGTAATTGGCGGAATTTTTGAAAGTATGGGAAACAATGTAAAATACGTAAATGCTGACTCACAAGCGGTTTATGAGTCAATCAGAATTGGTGATGTAACTATATCTCACGAAGTATGGGAATCTGCATTTGGTAAATCATTCACAACTGCTTTGGATAAAGGTGGTTTATTAGATATGGGTGATCACGAAGCAAGAACTCTTGAAGATATGGGATATCCAAACTGGGTTGTGGAAAAAGGTTTATGCCCAGGTCTACCTGATTGGACTGCATTAAAAAATCCTGATTGTGCTAAAAACTTCACAACACCTGATTCACCGGATGGAAAAGGTAGAATGTTAGAAGGACCACAAACATGGCATGGAGATTTAATACCTCAAAGAGTTGATGCTCTTGGATTAGGAGATCTTTGGTGGGTTAAATTTGCAGGAAGTGCAGATGCACTTTGGGCAGAGTTAGCTGCGGCTAAAAAAGAAGGAAGAGGAACTATCATATTTAACTGGACACCAAACTTTACAGATGGTGCTGGTTTTACATTTATCGACTTCCCTCCATACACAGCTGGTTGTAGACCAGAAGATGGTGGAGATGGAAAATGTGGTTCTCCGGATGGTTATTTGAAAAAAGCAGCACATGAAGATTTTCCAAAAACTCATCCAGCAGCTGCAAAAACGTTTAAAAAAATGTCATTCTCTACAAGTCAAATTGGAGCAATGGCAGCTTTAGTTGATGTCGACAAAATGACTCACGAAGATGCAGCAAAAAAATGGTTAGCTGACAATAAGAGTGTGTGGGAAGAATTTACACACGATCATTAAGGTTAATTTAATAAATTTAAGATCTCTCCCAATTTTATTGGGGGAGATTTTTTTTGTCACCTCAAATAATTAATGGTAAAAGTATTTTATTTAATATTATTAAACTTTTTTATTTTCAATTTTGCTTATGCAAAAGACATAAGTATTAGTGAAAATTTAAATTTAGAGTTTATATGTGAGTTAGAAAAAAAAATTCTTAAGAATTCAGAGTATAATTATAAAACTTTTCTAGCAGAAGACCTAAATGTTAAAAATTTAGACTCATTTCAAATTTATTCAAATAAACCAAGCACATTAATGGTAAATGGATTATCAAAATTTTTCTCTCAAAATTCAAATTTTGATGTCAAAATAGTAAATAAAGACGTTGTTTTGTTTAAAGCCTTTAACAATGATAAAACGTATTCAGAATCTGCAATAATTACAAGAAAATCAGGTGAATTAATTCACGAAATTACAAAAAATATAAATACAGAAAATTCAGAAAAAGATATTTCAATTTATATCTGTAAGAATAAATCAAAAAATGCCTAATTTTTTTTTAAGGAATTTTGTGTAATATATTTCCATGAAAAAGCTTATATTTTTTATACTTTTTTCGTCATTAATCACTTCTTTAGCATTGGCAAGAAGTACTGGATGTAAAGAGGGAAATTGTGACAATGGTTATGGTAAATGGGTTTACACAGATAAAACAACTTATGAAGGTGAATGGGTAGCTACGAAAAAACATGGCCAAGGAACTGAAACATGGCCGAATGGATATATCTACAAAGGTGAATTTAAAGAAAGTCAGTGGAACGGTACAGGAATTTTATTTTTTCCTGATGGCTCAACCTATGAAGGTGAATGGGCCAATGGTTTTATGAACGGGGAAGGTACTTTTACTTGGTCAGACGGTAAACAAAAAAAAGGTATTTGGAAAAATGGAAGTTTCCAAGAATAGTTTTAAAACATTGTCAGAACCATTTAAGCAATTTAGTGGATTAGTTGGTATAATTATTCTTATCTTTCTAACTTTTTTTATTTTAAATAATATTTTTGGTGAAGGTGATGAACTGGTTGCTAAAATGAAAATAGAAGAGGAAAGAATAGCTGAAGAAAGAAAACTGAATAAGCTAATTTCTAGTCTCCCCTCTGGAGTTTTGGTTTCGTTTGATGGCACTGATAATTTTAAATTATCTGATGAATTATATGAGGCTGTTTGTAAGGCAACTAAACTTATACCTCAACGTGCAATAATGGGTGCGAATTTTCTAAACTTTAGAGCACATGAAATTTATACAATTAATGGAAATAAAATTGATGAAACATTTGTCAAATGGGACGATGAAAAAAATAAATGTATTGCAGGTTTCGTTGTAAGTGGAAATAATGTTGGTGTAGATGAAACTGTTAAAGTAAGTGGTGAAGCTTTGAGTTTTTTAAGCACAGGGATTGATACAAGAGTTTATTTTATTAAAAATTTTTAGGGAGGAAAAGTAACAAATTATAGAGATTTTATTTTATCTGAATTTCGTATAACCTTAATATTATTTATGTCTGAACCAGTAATTAAATGCCAATCTGTTTATAAAATTTTTGGGGCAAACGCTGAGAGAATGCTTAAAGAAGCAAATGGTAATGTTGATGCTAAAACATTTCAAGATAATGGATGTATTGTAGGAGTTAATAATGCTTCTTTTGAGGTATCAAAAGGTGAAATGCTCGTTGTAATGGGCTTATCAGGATCAGGTAAATCAACATTATTAAGATGTATTTCTAGATTAACTGACGCTACTGGTGGAAAAATTTTTATTGAGGGTCAAGACTTGCTTAATTTAAATAACAAGGAACTTATTGATTTAAGAAGAAATAAAATGGGAATGGTTTTTCAAAGTTTTGCACTACTTCCTCATAAAACAGTCTTAGAAAATATTGCTTTTCCTCTTCAAATTAAGGGTATTAAAACTGAAGATAGTATTAATAAAGCAATGGATATGGTTAAACTTGTTGGTCTTGATGGAAGAGAAAATTATTTTCCAAGAGAGTTATCCGGAGGACAGCAACAGAGGGTCGGAATTGCAAGATCCTTGGCGGTTGAGCCAGATATATGGTTCTTAGACGAACCTTTTTCTGCACTAGATCCTTTGATAAGGAAAGAAATGCAAGATGAGTTTTTAAGACTTCAAGAAAAATTACAAAAAACAATTATGTTTATTACTCATGATTTTGATGAAGCTTTAAAACTTGCTGACCGTATCGCAATTATGAAAGATGGAATAATTGAACAGTTAGATACACCAGCTAATATTGTTTTAAACCCAGCAACAGAATATGTAAGAAAATTTACAGAGGAAGTACCTAGAGAAAAAGTTCTATTAATTAAAGATGTAATGGATGAAACAACTTCTTCTGATATAGGTGATTTAAAAGTTTCAAAAGATGAGATCATAGAAAACGTTGCTGAAAAAATTTTAACTCAAGAAAAAACAGTAGCTGTTATAGATAGCAAAAATAATGTCGTAGGCTCAATTAATCCTGCAAAAATTATTAACACAGTTTTTGGAGGAAGAAAAAGTAATAATTAAATCATGGAAGTTATAAAAAAATACCCAAAATTATTTCAATGGTTATTTTTATTGATTGTCTTTTTTTGCACTATGCTTTGCAATCGATGTACCTGAAACATATAAATTTATAAGAGGACAGGCTGAATTTGTAAAAGACCCTAATCAGAGTGCCTTTGTATTTCTAGGTAAAGAAGTTAGATATTATGCTTTTGATGTTTTTTGGAGGTTGCCACCACTGCTTGGATGGTTACCGATTTGGATAAATGATTCATTATTTTTCTTAATGAATGATTGGATGCCAATGGAATTTTGGAATGAAGATACGCAAGAATATAAAACTCGACCTTTAGTTTTACAAATAACTAGAAACTTAACTGCATTTATGACTTTTCTAATAGAACTGATTAGAGAGATTTTGTTAGGAGGTCTTGAAACAATTGTTGCTTTTACTAGTTGGGATTGGATTGATGCTAACCCTTGGGCAGAACTGCCAGGCTTACCCTGGACTATTGTAGCAACTGGATCAGCAATACTTGCTTACAAATTAGGAGGTAAAGGATTGGCGATATATGCACTTTTATCAATGACTTACATTTCAATATTCGGGCAATGGAAACCATCTATGCAAACACTTTCTTTTATATTAGTTGCAGCACCTCTTTCATTTATTTTTGGTTTAAGTTTGGGTGTTGCGGCATACAAAAGTAAAAGAGTAGAAAAAGCTCTTTATCCAATACTTTTAGTTATGCAGACAATGCCCCAGTATGCGGTATTAGTTCCTGCGCTAGTTCTTTTTGGGGTCGGAGACCATGCCGCAGTAATTATAACAATGATCGTTGCTGTACCACCAATGATACTTTTAACTTTATTAGGTTTAAGAGCTGTGCCTCCTGAGGTAATTGAAGCTGGTAGAATGAGTGGATGTAATAACTGGCAACTAATGTCTAAAGTATTAATTCCAACAGCAAGAAGAGATATTTTAATAGGAGTTAACCAAGTTATAATGGTTTGTTTTTCTATGGCAGTTATCTCAGCATTTATAGGAGCAAAAGGTTTAGGTTTTAATTTATTATTAGCCTTAAATCAGTTGAATATTGGATTAGCATTAGAAGCAGGTCTTTGCATTAGCTTGATTGCAATTCTATTAGATAAGATGTCATTAGCATGGGCAAACAAACAAGTTGATTATTTTGGTAATTTAAATTTTTTTCAAAGAAATAAAAATGCACTATCCTTTGGTGTTGTAGTTATCGCAGGTATTCTATTAGCTTACTTTGGATCAATTTATTTTAAAGAAGGATATAATTATTTATTCGAAGTTCCACATAACAAAGGAATATCAACAGCAGACTTTTGGAATAAAGGAGTTGACTGGATATTTGACACTTTTTTTGTATATATAAAAGCATTTAATACTTGGCTAATTGTTGATGTGCTTCAACCGATGAGAGCTTTGTATTTAAGAATGCCTGCTATAGCTACATTAGTATTAGTTGTTGGAGCTGGATATTTAATTGGTGGAGTTAGATCTGCTTTAGTTGTTTGTGGTTTAACTTTATTTATAGCTCTAAGCCCATGGTGGGATAGAGCTCTAGTAACCACATACATGGCAACATTTGGTGTACTAGTATCTTGTACAATTGGATTTACTGTTGGAACTTTATGTTTTCAAAATAAACATTCTACAAACTTTATGTTAAATGTTTGTGATATATTTCAAACTTTTCCATCTTTTGTATATTTAATTCCTGTAATGATGCTTTTTGGAATTACAGATACTTCAGTTTTAATTGCTGTAATTGTTTATGCTACGATACCAGCAACAAGGTACACAATTGAGGGTCTTAGAAGTGTTCCGGCTGGACTACATGATGCTGCAACGATGTCAGGTGTCACAAAGTTTCAAAGACTATTTAAAATAGAATTTCCATTAGCATTTCCACATATGATGTTGGGTCTAAATCAAACAATAGTTTTTGCTTTATTTATGGTGATTATTGGTGCCTTTATTGGAACTGAAGATTTAGGTCAGTACATTCTAAAAGCTTTATCAGATAAAAAAGGTGCAGGCATTGGGTTAACACTTGGAATTTGTGTTGCATTTATTGGACTAATTTTTGATAATTTAATTAGAACTTGGGTAGGACAAAGAAAAAAACATTTAGGTATAGACTAAAGTTGTGAAAAAATTTCTTGTTGCTATCGACCAAGGTACAACATCGACTAGAGCAATTCTCTTTGATTTAGATGGCAATATAAAATTTACATCTCAGTTTGAATTTAATCAATACTTTCCAAAAAATGGATGGGTGGAGCATAATCCAAATGAAATTTGGTTAACAACTCTTAAAGCTTTAAAAAGAGTAATTAAAAAAGCATCTCTACTAAAAGGAAAAATATTAAGTATCGGAATCACCAACCAGAGAGAGACAACTATTCTATGGAACAAGAAAACGGGTAAACCAGTATACAATGCAATTGTTTGGCAAGATAGAAGAACTCATGAGTACTGTGAAAAGCTTAAGCAAAAAAAATTTGAAAATATTTTTAGAAGAAAAACTGGTTTATTTATTGATCCATATTTTTCAGCTACTAAAATTAAATGGATCTTAGAAAACGTAAAAATTTCGAAGAAACTTCAAAAATCTAATAATTTATTATTTGGTACTGTTGATACTTTCTTAATTTGGAAACTAACTAATGGACAACATCATTTAACAGAGGCAACAAATGCAAGTAGAACAATGTTGTTTAATATAAATAATAACACTTGGGACAAAGAAATTTTAAAAAAGCTCAATATCTCAAAAAGTATTTTACCTGATGTAAAAAATTCAGTGGATAATTTTGGATCAACAAATAAAAAAATAGTTGGATATGAAATTCCTATATCTGCAGTTTTGGGTGATCAACAAGCTGCAGCTGTAGGACAGTCTTGCTTCGAAAAAGGCTCAATTAAAAGTACCTATGGCACAGGTGCTTTTGTAATAATGAATACTGGGTCAAAAAAAATTTTTTCAAAAAATAAATTATTAACTACAATTTGTTACAGATTAAATGGAAAAAATACTTTTGCTCTCGAAGGTTCAATTTTTACTGCTGGAGCAGGTGTTCAATGGCTACGAGATAAGTTAAAATTAATTAATAATGCTTATGACACTGAACAAATTGCTAAATCAAAAAAAAATAATGAAGGTGTCTATGTTGTACCAGCTTTAAGTGGGCTGGGAGCTCCATACTGGAGACCTGACGCAAGAGGAGTTATAACTGGATTAACTAGAGATAGTGATTGGAAAACCATGGTAAGAGCAGTCATAGAATCTGTAGCATACCAAAGCTATGATCTATTTAGTGCCATGAGAAAAGATGGATTAAAACCTAATATAGTAAAAATTGATGGAGGTATGGTGGAAAATAACTGGTTTTCACAGTTTTTGGCAAATATTATTGATATTAAAACGGAAAGACCCAAAGTTTTGGAAACCACAGCACTTGGAGTGGCTTTATTTGCTGGATACCAAATAGGAATATTTAAATCATTAAATCAAATAAAGAGAAAATGCAAAAAAGATAAAACTTTTAAACCTAAACTAAGTTCGACAATGAGAAAAAAACTATTGAATGGGTGGAAGCTGTCAGTCGAGAAAACTTTATTGTAAATTCTATTATTTTAAAAAAGTATCCATAGAGTCATCCATCGCAGATGACCAAGGCGTGTGATGAACAGGAGCTATGGATCCAGTCACAGGTGATGAAAAAGATTTATTTCTGTAAGTTGAAATATCATCCATTTTATGATGTTCCCAATCTTTGAAATGTTTTCTTATCAATTCAAAATCAATTTTTGGGTAATCTGACATATCATGAAGCTCTTTAGTATACTCAGTTTGAAAATCGATCATTTGATCTGGATTTTCTAATTTTTCTTCCATAGAAACCCATTTAGAAATATCATTTTCTATTTCACTATCATTTGGAATTTTAATTTTATTCATTATCACATCCCTTGCGAACCATGCTTGGCAATCAAACATATTAAAAGTATGAAATTGATCCTGCATGCCCAGGTACATTAGCTTGTGATTATCTTGCCAAACTACTCCTTTGTATAATTTTGGCGGATATAATCTGTTGTGGGTTTTGAGACTTAGTTTTTCGTTCAAAAATGGAAAATGATGCAGGTAGCCAGTGCATAATATAATTACATCTGCTTCTTGTTCTGTACCATCTTTAAAAATTGCTTTGTTACCGTCTAATCTATCTAGATAGTAAACTTCTTTCATACCAGAAGGCCATTTAAAACCCATTGGATTATGTCTATAACCTATGGTTACACTTTTAGCTCCATATTTATTACATTGTAGAGCAACATCTTCAGCTGAATAACTGCTTCCAAGCACTATCACATTTTTATCTCTAAATTCTTCAGCATCTCTAAAATCATGAGAATGCATTATTCTTCCTGGAAAAGAACTCATACCCTTGTATTCAGGAATAAATGGAACTGAAAAATGTCCAGTTGAAACAACTACATAATCAAACTTGTCAGACAAAATTTTATTGTTAGTTTTATCTTGATAGCTAACTTCAAATTTATCTGAATTATAATTTACACTCTTTACACTTGTGCTAAATTTAATTTTGCTTTTAATTTTTCCTTTACTTACTCTTCCAATTATATAATTATATAATACTTCTCTAGGTGGAAAAGATGGAATAGGTTTTCCAAAATGCTTGTCAAAAGAATAGTCTGCAAATTCCAAACATTCTTTTGGTCCATTTGACCATAAATATCTATACATACTGTTGGGAACAGGATCACCATATTGATCTGAACCAGTTCTCCAACTGTAGTTCCATAGCCCTCCCCAATCATCTTGTTTTTCAAAACATACGATTTCTGGAACCTTTTCTCCTTTTTGCTCAGCATGTTCGAAGGCTCTTAACATTGATAAACCACAAGGCCCTGCACCAATTATTGCTATTTTATTCATATAAACTGTATAATTTTTAAAGTTTATCTTATTAAACAAATCAAAAAAAATAAAACTATTTTTTCTTTAAATTTACTTGTTATTAATAAATAGTTTATTTTTAGTGAATTTATTTATGAAAAAAATTCTAATTATTGGAGGTGGGGCTATGGGGTCAGCATTCTCTGTTCCATGTATAGATAATAATCACAAAGTATTTATAACAGAGCCATACAGTCAAAGATTTATTAAAAATTTATCATCAAAAAATAAATTTCATTCAGGTTTAAAAATTAATCTTTCAAAAAAACTAATATTTAAAAAATATGCCAAAGAATTATTTCTTGAAAAATATGATCTTATCGTTGTTGCATTAAGTTTATCAGGTATCAATTTTATTGGCAAAGAATTAAATAATTATAAAGTAAAATCTCCAATTTTAATTCTTACAAAAGGTCTCAAATACGATAAGAGAAATAAAAAAATTATGACTATTTCTCAAACTCTTTTAAAAAATTATCCTAAATTTAATTTATCAGTTTTGAAGGGACCTTGTTTGGCAAAAGAATTAGTGAGAAAAAGTCAAACAAGTGTAATTATAGCTAACAAAAACATTAAAACTGCAAAATTGTTAGGTAAAATGATTTCAACTAAATATTATTTAATAGAATACTCTAAAGATGTAATTGGTGTTGAAATATGTTCAGCAATAAAAAATATTTATTCTATGATAATTGGCTCTGGTTTAAGTTTGAATAAATCTTCAAGTCTATTTCAAAAATCACTATCAGAAATGAAATACATAACTAGACAGTTAAAAGGAAAAGAAGAAACAGTTTTAAGTCTAGCAGGAGTTGGAGACCTGTATGTAAGCGCTGCAGGTGGAAGAAATAGCAAAATGGGAAACTATTTAGGACAAGGTTTTACTTTCAAAAGTGCTAAAAAAAAGTTTATGGTAAATGATACAGTAGAAGGCGAACAACTTGTGAGAGAAATTGCGCCATTTATTTTAAAAAAATTTAATTCAAAAAAAATTCCTTTGATGTTCAGAATGATTAGAGCAATTCTAAAAAATAAAAAATTTTTGATTTAAAACATATTATATTTATTGACTTTTTGATTAGGAGTGACTTTTTTAACTTATTGTCATTCATTTCTCTCGCTGATACATTTAATTTATTAATCAACGAAAAGAGGGGAATCAATGATTAAAAAAACAATAATAACGGTCTGTGCGCTTATATTTTTTATTACAAATATTAGTTTTGCAGACATCACTTTTTGGACTACAGAAGTTCAGCCAGCTAGAATGGCTAAACAAGAAGCAATGGCTAAAGATTTTGAAGCTAAAACTGGCATCAAAGTTGAAGTTATTCCTGTAGAAGAAAAAGATTTAGGAACAAGAGCAACTGCAGCAGCAGCAGCTGGTGATCTTCCTGATGTAATCTATCATACATTACAGTATGTATTACCTTGGGCAGAAGCTGGAATATTAGATGTTGATGCAAATAATGCTGTTGTAAAAGAACTTGGTAAAAAAACATTTGCACCAGGTGCTTTAAACATGGCTAAAAAAGGATCAAAAATAGCGGCTGTACCAGTTGATGGTTGGACGCAAATGGTCGTTTATAGAAAAGACTTATTTGAAAAAGCAGGTCTTGAGCCGCCAACGAGTTATGAAAATATAACAAAAGCAGTTGAAGCACTTTCTGGAGATGGAATGTTTGGGTTTGTAGCTGCAACAAAAACTGATGAAAATTTTATGAGTCAGGTTTTAGAACATGTTCTTTTAGCAAATGGAGTAAATGTTGTAAAAAAAGATGGAATAAGAAAGCAGGGTAAAAAACTAAAAGCCTCTTTGGAGTTTTATAAAGTTATTGCAAATGCAAGTCCTCCAGGAGAATTATATTGGAAGCAATCAAGAGAACTATACTTTGCAGGAAAAACTCCTATGATAATTTGGTCTCCATTTATTATGGATGAATTAGCTGGCTTAAGAGACTCAGCGCCTCCAACAATAAATAGTGATCCAACATCTAGTGAGTTAGCTTCAAAAACTGGCTTCATCACGAACCTAAAAGGTCCTAATAATAATAAAGGAGCTGCTTGGGCTGATGTCAGATATTTTGGAATAACTGCTGATGCTGACACAGAAGAAGCAAGTGCTTTTATTAAATACTCAATGGATGAGGGTTATACAAAGACTCTTTCAATCGCACCTGAGGGTAAATTTCCTGTGAGAAGAGGAAACTCAAGTGATCCTGAAGCATTTACAAAAGCATGGAGTAAATTGCCTGTTGGAGTTGATAGAAAAGCTCCTTTATCAGACTTATATTCAGAGGATGTTATAAATAATATCGTTGCTGGATTAGATAAGGCTCAAAGATGGGGTGTAAAAGAAGGTGAACTTTCTAGAGCTTCTAAAATTATTAATAACAAGTTTATTAATAGAATAACTAGACTTTATGTTGATGGACAGATTGATATTGATCAAGCAGTAGATATGATCAATCAAAAACTCTCTCAATTTTAATCTAGTAATTTAAATTTAAATAAAAGCGGATAATATGTATTATCCGCTTTTTTTATGAGTGATACACTTTCAAAAATAGAAAAAAGAACTGCATATATATTAATATTACCTGCAGTTTTCCTTGTTTTTTCAATCATCTTATTTCCAATATTTGCAAATGTATGGATAAGTTTTAAAGAGGTTGGTCTAAAAGATATCAGGATCCCTGAACCTAGAGCAAAAAAAATTATAAAATCCATTAAAGATAATCCGGATCAATTAAAGGTTATTTATAAACTTAGAAATAGTTCATTAATTTTAGAAATAAGGGATGTTAAATTTCAAGATAAATTACCTAAGAATATCAAACCTATTAATTTAGATGAAAGATGCAGGGTCAAATCAAATAAAATTTATTGTGAATTTGGAAATTGGGAAGCAAAATACAAGGAAAATTTTCAAATATTATTAAAGAGTTCTGATGGCAAACAATTAAATAAAAAAGAATTAAAAACTATTAAACCAAAATTAACAGGTAAATCAGATAATATTTTATTAAATACTAATTTTACATTAAAGAATTTTAAAAAGGTATTTTTTCAAAATGAATTTTTTGATTTATTATCAACTACTTTTTACTATACTTTTTTTGGCACAATTGGTTCAATTGTATTTGGTATACTTACAGCACAACTTGTAAACCAGAAGTTTTTTGGAAGAACATTTATGAGAAGTGTTTTGCTTTTTCCGTATGTGGGTCCAGTTGTTGCCTTAGCTTATACTTGGGAGTTATTACTAGATCCTTACAGTGGAACTTTAAACAATCTTCTGATGAATTTTCAAGTTATCCAGGAACCCTTAAATTTACTTGGTCAAAAATATTTAACTATAAATTTTTTTGGTTTTGATCTTAAATTACGATTAGCATTAACAACTGTTATTATTTTTGAAATTTGGAGATACTTTCCTTTAGCATTCTTATTTATATTAGCTCGACTGCAAGCAGTTCCTAAAGAATTATATGAGGCAGCTGAAGTGGATGGTGCTGGTCCTCTACAAAAATTTATTAATATTACTCTTCCTCAAATAACAGCTGTCATATCTATTCTTTTTATGATTAGGTTTATTTGGAACTTTAATAAATTTGAGGATATTTTTTTATTAACAGGAGGTGCCTCTGGAACCAGAACTTTGCCAATAAATGTTTATGAGCAAGGCTTCACTATTTCCGATATTGGTATGGGATCAGCAGTATCAATTGTAATAGTTGCTTTGTTGCTAATATTTATGTTCGTTTACTTTAAATTAATAGGTAAGAGGGCTGATGAAAACTAAAAGTTTAATATACTACGCATTAATTTCGTCTATATTTTTGTTTTCTTTGGTCTCTATTTGGAAAATTTTAGTAACGTTGCAAGGAGTTGAGTTAAAAAATTTCAATTTTGCAATAATTATTACTTTAGGTATCGCAATTAGCCTTTTAAATTTACTTATAGGAGAAAAGTTAAATTATTTAATTAAATCAACTTTTTTTGCTCTTATATTTACAATTTTCGATGGATATATCGTTCAGGTAATGCCCATTTGGTATAATATTGGAATATTTGCAATTCTGATATTTTTTTCATTTAAAATTAATAAGTACAATCAAAAATACTTAGCATCCGAGCATTCGTCACAAATAGTAGTGTTTGATTTTTTAACTCTTTTTGGAATTGTTTTATTTTCATTTGTCATTTTATTTCCATTTTATATGATGTTGATTACAAGCTTTAAAACTCAAGCTGCTTTGTTAATTAATCCTTTAGATTTTAGTATTAATTTTAACCAGGACTTTAAGGAATTATTTAAGTCTTACTTTGTGATATTTGATACATATAAATTTGGCAGATACATACTTATAAGTACATTTGTTTCGATCGGGACAGTCATAGTTACTTTACTATTTGCAATACCAGCTGCTTATGCTGTAGCTAGGTTAAATTTCTTTGGAAAAAACTTTCTGTCGACTTCAATTTTAATTATTTATATGTTTCCTGCTATAGTATTGGTAATTCCTTTATATACTGTTTTTAGTCAACTAGGATTAAGGAACTCAGTAGGAGGTTTATTAATTGTTTACACAGCAACTACTTTGCCAGTTGCAATTTATATGTTACAAGGTTACTTTAGAAGCATTCCCAAAGAACTAGAAGAAGCTGCAATCATGGACAAATTAAATTGGTTTGGCATAATTATAAAAATAATTTTGCCTTTAAGTATACCTGCAATCTCTTCAGTTGCTTTATATGTCTTTATGATTGCGTGGAATGAGTTTTTATTTTCTCTTATGTTCTTAGACAATCCAAACTCATTTACATTATCAAGGGCAATACAATATCTTAGTGGCGATGCTGAAACACCAAGACAATATTTAATGGCTGGGTCAGTAATTGTTACAATACCTGTTTTGTTAATTTTCGTATACTTTGAAAAATATTTAGTGAGTGGTCTTACTGCAGGAAGTGTAAAGGGTTAATGGAAGATTTTGTCAAATCAGCTAAGAAAGTTTTATTAGGCAATAAAAAAAAGGGATATACATTACCAACCAATAACAAATTGTACCCAGCACAATGGAATTGGGACTCAGGTTTCATTGCTCTAGGATATTCACATTTTAAATTCAAATATGCTCTAGATGAAATAAAGACATTAATAAGAGGTCAATGGAAAGATGGAATGATACCCCACATTTTGTTTCACGATTTAAATACCAATTATTATCCAAACCATTCTGTTTGGGCTTGTGGAAATAAAATACATTCATCTGGTATTACTCAACCACCAATTCTTGCAATAATTTTAAAACTAATTTTAGATAAAAAAAAAATTAATAATAAAGATAAAGCTGAATTAAAAAAAATAATTAAGGGAATATTAAAATACCACAAATGGTTTATTAAATTTAGAGACCCAAATAATACTGGATTAGTGTCAATTTTGCACCCTTGGGAAAGTGGCTACGATAATTCACCATTGTGGGATGAGCCTATGAGCAAAGTAAAAGTCCCAAAAAACCTAAAATATAAAAGGGGAGATAACAAGGTTGTTAATCCTGAATATAGACCATTAGATATTGATTATGATAGATACGTAACTATCAAAAATCATTTAAGAAAAAACAATTATAATCCAAAAAAACTTTATAAAGTATCTTTATTCAATGTAGTTGATGTTGGTTTTAACTCTATATTTTTAAGAGCAAATAAAGATCTTCTTAAATTATTAAGTATATTCAATTTGCAAAGTACTGAATTAGAATCTTATATATCAAGATCTGAAATTAAAATTGTAAAATTATATGATCAGAAAAAAAATACATTTTTTAACATCGATTTGAAAAATAAAAAAAAAATAAATATTCCATCAATTACTCATTATTTTATTTTATTTGCAGATTTAAAAGACAAAGTATTAAATAATAAAATTATTAAAAACTTAAAAAAACATAGTTCTAAAGAAAAATATTTATTATCAAGTGTAAAATCAACTCACCAAAAATTTGAGGAGAAAAGATATTGGAGAGGCCCAGTATGGATTAATTGTAATTGGATAATATATCAAGGATTAAAAAATAAGAATATTAAATTTGCTAAACAAATTAAAAGAAAAACTATTAATTTAGTAAAGCAAAAAGGGTTTAATGAATATTTTAGTTGCAAAACCGGTAAAGGGTTTGGTGCTACAAATTTTTCTTGGACTGCTGCATTATTTTTAGACTTAATACTAGAAAATAAAAATGACTAATTATAATTGGAATTACCCTACAACTGTTTGGGTAGGCAAAAATAGAGCTAAGGATCTAGAAAAGGCTTGTGTTGAAATTAAAACTTTAAAACCATTATTAGTAACAGATAAAGACTTAATCAATTTAGAATTTATAAAAGATTTAGTAAATTATTTAGAAAAGAAATTTAAATTATCTACTTTTTCTAATTTCTCAGGAAACCCAACAGGAGAGAATGTCGATGAAGGTGTTGAAGTTTTCAAAAAAAATAGTTGCGATAGTGTAGTAGCTATTGGAGGTGGAAGTGCACTAGATGTTGGCAAAGCCATAGCTTTTATGTCTGGACAATCAAGACCTATTTGGGATTTCGAGGATATTGGTGATTATTGGAAAAGGGCAGATGAAAAAAATATCTCTCCAATAATTGCAATTCCAACTACTGCAGGAACTGGTTCAGAAACTGGCAGAGCATCTGCAATAATTAATTCCAGAACTGGAATAAAAAAAATTATTTTCCACCCAAAATTTTTACCATCTATTGTAATATTAGACCCAGTTCTTACGAAAGATCTTTCTCCCCGTTTAACAGGAGCGACAGGAATGGATGCATTAGCACACAATTTAGAGGCATTTTGTGCACCTGGCTTTCACCCAATGGCTGATGGAATAGCAATTGAGGGAATGAGATTGATAAAAAAATCCCTTTTGAAAGCTGTTAAAGATGGAAGTGATCTAGATGCTAGATCAGATTTATTAGCAGCAGCAAGCATGGGATCTACTGCATTTCAAAAAGGCTTAGGAGCTATTCATTCACTAAGTCATCCACTTAATGCACAATTTAATCTCCATCACGGATTGTCTAATGCAATATTTATGCCATATGTTTTAAGTTTTAATAAAAAAAATATTGAAGAAAAAATTATTTCTATTTGTGATTACCTTAACTTAAGTAAAAGTTTTGATGCTTTTCTTGAATGGATATTAGAGCTAAGAAAACAATTAAATATCCCACACAAACTATCAGATGTAATAGAAACAAATAAAATGAACTTAGATGATTTATCAAAGATGGCACTTGATGATCCATCAACATCTTCAAATCCAAAAAAATTGACTATAAATGATATGAAAGTTATGTATGAACATAGTATTTCAGGAAAATTATTTTGATGAAAAAAATATTAATAGTTGAGGGAAACTTAAGAGAAGAGAATCAGAGTTTTACCGATGGTGGGATTAAAACACATACAGAAAGTCTAAAAGATAGCATAGCCTATTTTACCGATAAAATTGAAATAGATGTTGTAAACCCCTCATCCGATAAAAATATTTCTGAAAAAGTAACAGATCTCGATAAATATGATGGACTAATATGGGGAGGAAGTAGTCTAAATATTTACAATGAAACCATTGAAATAAGAAGACAGATCGAATTTATGAGAGAGTGTCAAAAAAAAATTAAAAAAATATTAGCTATCTGCTGGGGACTTCAGGTTGCTGTTACGGTAGCAGGAGGTCAAGTAAAAAGATGTACTAACGGATCTCACAGAGGTATAGCACTAAACATTGAAATAAATAATGAGGGATTACAACATCCAATATATAAAAATAAAGGTAAAATTTTTAATACACCCGCTTTTAATTTTGATGAAGTTGCAACATTGCCAAAAAATTCAAAATTGCTAGCCTCAAATCCTATAAATAAAGTTATGGGAGTAAATTTTCAGTCTGCAGTAAGTGATATATGGGGTATTCAATATCATCCTGAAATAACTTACGATAAAATGATAAGCCTTATACATTTTAGAAAAGAACGTCTTTTAAACAATAATGCTTTTGTTGACGAGCAAGAGATAAATAATCATGTAAGAATGATTGCGGAAGAAAATAAGATTACAAATAAAGATCTTAGAATGCGTGAACTTGAAAACTGGCTTAATTATCTTTTAAAATAGACCCTCTGTTTCACCTTTTTTATTAATACGAATTGAGTCCGCAGCTGGCACTTTTGGTAATCCTGGCATTGTCATTATTGCACCGCATACAACAACGATAAATTCTGCTCCTGATGATAGTCTTACTTCTCTTATTGGTAATACATGACCTGAAGGTGCTCCCTTTAGATTTGGGTCAGTGGAAAAACTATATTGAGTTTTTGCAATACAAATTGGTAATGATTGGTAACCTCTTTCTTCAAAAGCTTTTAATTGGTCTCTTATTTTAGTATCTGCAACTACTTCGCTTGCTCTATAAAGTTCCTTGGCAATTGTTTCTATTTTTTTAAATAATGAAGTTTTATCATCATATAAAAATTTAAAATCACTATCTTTTTCACATAGTTCAACTACATCATTTGCTAAATTAGTTGCACCTTCTCCACCTTTTTCCCAATGCTTTGATATAGAGGCTTTAATGTCCTTTTGTTCACAAAACTGGGTAACTTCATCAATTTCTTTATCTGTATCTAAAACAAAGTGGTTTATAGCTACTGTTACAGGTAAACCAAATTTTTGAATATTTTCTATATGTCTTTCTAAGTTAACCAATCCTTTTTTAACTGCATCTACATTTTCATTTTTTAATTCATCTTTTTTAACTCCTCCATGCATTTTCAAAGCTCTTATAGTTGCAACAATCACAACACAACTTGGTTTTAATCCTGATTTTCTACATTTAATATCTAAGAATTTTTCTGCTCCTAGGTCAGCTCCAAAACCTGCTTCTGTTACGACATAATCTGAGAGTTTTAATGCTGTCTTAGTTGCTAAAACAGAATTACATCCATGAGCAATATTTGCAAATGGTCCACCATGAATTATAGCAGGATTGTTTTCCAAGGTTTGTGTAACATTTGGTCTAATAGCGTCTTTTAACAATACAGTCATTGGACCCTGAGCGTTTAAATCTTTTGCATATATTGGTTTTTTGTCTCTAGTATAAGCAACAGTAATATTACCAATTCTATTTTCAAGATCATGCAAATCATTTGATAAACAAAAGATTGCCATTATTTCTGACGCAACAGTAATATCAAAACCATCTTCTCTTGGAAATCCATTCGCAACACCACCAAGATTAATATTTATAGATCTTAAAGCTCTATCATTCATGTCGAGAACTCTTTTCCAAACTATTCTTCTGACATCTATATTTAGTTTATTTCCCCAATATATGTGGTTATCTATTAATGCAGATAAAAGATTATGAGCAGATGTAATTGCATGAAAGTCTCCTGTGAAATGAAGATTTATTTGCTCCATAGGAACTACTTGAGCATAACCACCACCAGCAGCTCCACCTTTCATCCCAAAAGAAGGACCAAGACTTGGTTCTCTTAAACAAACAATAGATTTTTTACCTATTTTGTTTAATCCATCTGACAATCCTACAGAAGTTGTTGTCTTTCCTTCCCCTGCCGGAGTAGGTGTAATTGCTGTTACTAGTATTAATTTTCCATCTTTTTTGTCTTTAAATTTTTCTAAGTATTCAAGTTTGATTTTAGCTATATATCTGCTTATTGGACTATATGCCTCAGTTTTGTCGGGTACTCCCACTCCATCCAAAATTTCTTGGATAGGTTTCATTTTTGCTTCTCTAGCTATTTCAATATCTGATTTTGACATTTAGTTTAAAATTTATAATTGTTTAATGTGCAAAATGTCTATACTTTTTTGGTTTGATTTTAAACATCTAAAAAATATATATATAAAAAATAAGAAAAAATTTATGTTTAATTGGATAAAATTATAAAATGCAAAAATACTCAGTTTTTAGCCTCATTAAAAATGCATTCTCAGATCATCAGAATTGGGAAGTAGCATGGAAAGATCCAACTCCTAAAAAAGAATATGATGTGATTATCATAGGTGGCGGGGGTCATGGTTTAGCAACTGCATACTACTTAGCTAAGGAGCACAATATTACAAATGTAGCTATCATTGAAAAAGGCTGGATAGGTGGAGGTAATGTTGGAAGGAACACTACAATAATTAGATCAAACTATATGCATGATGACAATGCTTTGTTCAGTGAATTTGGTATGGATTTGTGGAGAAAGATGAGTCAGGATTTGAATTACAACGTAATGTTTTCTCCAAGAGGAATAATTAATCTTGCCCATTCAGATGCACAAATGAATGCGTACTCTAGAAGAGGAAATTCAATGCGATTAAATGGAATTGATGCAGTTTTATTAAATAGGGAAGAGGTTCAAAAAAGAATTCCAATGGCAGATTTTTCTGACAATGTGCGATTTCCAATTTTTGGAGGTTTGATGCAACCAAGTGCTGGGACTGCTAGACACGATGCTGTTGCTTGGGGATACGCAAGACAAGCAGATTCAATGGGTGTTGACATAATTCAAAATTGTGAAGTTACAGGATTTGATGTTAATAATGGTAAAATAGTTGGTGTAAGAACTTCTAGAGGAGATATCAAAGCGAAAAAAGTTGGTTTGTGTGTTGCAGGTAGCACAAATATTTTAGCAGAAATGTTAAATATGACATTACCAATTGAAACTCATCTTCTTCAAGCATGTGTATCAGAGCCTGTTAAACCTTTGCTTGACCATGTAGTTACATTTGGTGCAGGTCACTTTTATTGTAGTCAATCAGATAAAGGAGAGATGGTTATGGGTGGAGACTTGGACGGATACAATAGTTACTCACAAAGAGGAAACTTACCAACACTCCAACATGTATTGACTGAAGGTATTGCAATGTTTCCATTTCTTAGCAAATTGAAAATGCTCAGAACTTGGGGTGGAATTATGGATATGTCAATGGACGGTTCACCAATTATTGATAAAACACATATTGATGGCTTATACTTAAATTGTGGCTGGTGTTATGGTGGTTTTAAAGCTACTCCTGCTTCAGGTTGGACTTTTGCACATACAATTGCACAAGATAGAGTTCATGAATTAAACTCAGGTTACAGTTTAAATAGATTTAATACTGGTGATTTAATTGATGAAAAAGGTCTTGGTACCAAAACTTGGATATCTTAAATGCTCTATATATTCTGTCCACATTGTGGATCAAGATCACAGAATGAGTTTGCTTATGGCGGAGATGCAACAGTAAAACGACCAGAGCTTAACAAGGAAATTAGTGACCAAGAGTGGAATAATTTTGTTTATTTAAGAAAAAGTCCTAGAGGAAAACACCTAGAGTTATGGCACCATATATCTGGTTGCAGACAATGGATTAAAGTTGAAAGAGATACTTCAACTCACGAAATTTTTAAAACCTATAAAGCAGAAGAACTGACCGAATAATGTCACAAGATTTTAGATTAGATAACATTGGAATGGTAAACAGAAATAAAAAAATTTCTTTTACATTTAATGGTAAAAAATATTTTGGATATGAAGGAGATACTATCGCTTCTGCATTAATAGCAAATGGAGTGCATCTTGTTGGGAGAAGTTTTAAATATCATAGACCTAGAGGTTTCTTTGGAGTTGGTGTTGATGAACCTTATGCAATTTTACAATTAGAAAGAAATAATGAGAGAGATCCTAATATTAGAGCAACTGAACAGGAGATTTTTGACGGATTAGAAGTTAAAAGTGTAAATTGTTGGCCTAGTGTAAACTTTGATATTGGAGCAATTAATAATTTCTTAAGAATGTTTTTTCCAGCTGGGTTTTATTATAAAACTTTTATGTGGCCACCAAGTTTCTGGTACAAAATTTATGAACCTTTCATTAGAATGGCAGCAGGTTTTGGAGAAGCATCTATCAAACATGATAAAGAAAGATATGAACATAAATATGAATATTGTGATTTATTAATCACTGGATCAGGACCTTCAGGTTTAGCTAGCGCATATGCAGCAGCAAAAAATGGTGCGCGTGTAATTTTAGCTGAAGACAAACCAAGGTATGGAGGTAGCTTGTTAACTAGTGATGTAAATATTGGTAATCAAACTGGTACTGAATGGTCAGAGAAAATAATTACAGAGTTAAAGTCAATGTCAAATGTGATTGTAAAAAATAGATCACAAGTATTTGGTTATTATGATCATAATATGTTGGTAATGTCGGAACGAATAAGCGATCACTTGCCCAAAACCCAAAAATATTTACCTAAACAACGTTTGTGGTACATAAGAGCAAAAGAAGTTCTTATTTCATCAGGTTCAATTGAAAGACCACTAGTATTTGGTAACAATGATACCCCAGGTGTAATGTTATCTTCAGCAGCTAAAGAATACATGAAGGTCTATGGAGTTCTAGTTGGAAAAAAACCTTTGATATTTACTAATAATGACAGTGGATATGAAACCGCTATAGAGTTCAAAAAAAATGGTGTTAATCCATTAATTTTAGATACTAGAAAAGAACCATCTTCTGACATTATTACTGAAGCAAAAAATTTAGGAATTGAAATTAAATATTCTTATGTGGTAGTTGCCGCTAAAGGATACAAAAAAGTCAAATCAGCAGATATTGCAAAAATATCTGAAAATAAAAAAGATTTATCAAATATAGAGAATATTGAATGTGATTGTATTTGTGTGTCAGGGTTTTGGACACCATCAATTCACTTAGCATCTCAATCTGGAAATAAATCTGAATTTAATGAAAAAATAGATGCATTCGTTCCAAAAAAATCTAAACAGAAAGAAAATACAATTGGTTCAGCAAACGGTAAATTTACCTTAGAAGAAACTATTAATGAAGCATTTGATAAAGGATATGAAGTCTCAAACAAAATAACAGAAAATAATAATAAAGTTTCTATTCCAACTGTAGTTGAAAAAAAATCTTCAGAGCACGACAAGTTTTGGTGTGTTCCATTACCAAAAGGTAAATCTTACAAAAGATTTTTAGATTTTCAAAACGATGTGGCTGTAACAGATATAGAGTTGGCATTAAGAGAAGGTTTTAGATCAATCGAACATGTAAAAAGATATACCACTCTTGGTATGGCCACAGATCAAGGGAAGACAAGTAATCTTAATGGTTTACAATTAGTTTCAGACATTGAAAATAAAGTTGTACCACAAGTTGGCCACACAACATTTAGGCCACCTTATACACCTGTTTCAATAGGAGCAATTGTGGGAAGAGAAGTTGGCAAACACTCTAAACCAACAAGAAAATCGCCAATGCACGAATGGCATAAGAAAAATAATGCAGTATTTGTTGATGCTGGAGTTTGGTTAAGACCAAGATACTACAAGCAAGGAAATGAAACATTGTTTGAAGCCTCAAAAAGAGAGGCAAAAAATGTAAGAAAAAATGTAGGCGTATGTGATGTAACTACTTTAGGAAAAATAGATGTAAAAGGCCCGGATGCCGCAGAATTTTTAAATAGAGTTTATACTAATGCATGGCTTAAACTACCAGTTGGTAAAGCAAGATATGGAGTAATGTTAAGAGAAGATGGAATTGTAATGGATGATGGAACAACAACAAGAATTTCCGAAAATCATTACCACATGACAACTACAACAGCTCAGGCAGCAAATGTTTTGTCTCATTTAGAATATTATTTGCAGTTAGTTTGGCCAGAATTAAATGTGAATGTAGTCTCAACAACAGAGCAGTGGGCTGGTGCTGCAATAGCAGGCCCAAATTCAAGAGCATTACTAATGAAATTATTCCCAAACACAAATGTATCCAATGAAGATCTACCGTTTATGGGCTATAAAGAGGCGGATTTATTTGGTATTCCTGCAAAAATTTATAGAATTTCATTTTCAGGAGAGCTTGCTTATGAGGTTAATGTGGAGTCAGACTATGGTAATTTCATGTGGGAAAAAATTATCGAAGTTGGTAAAGAATTTCAAATACAGCCATATGGAACTGAGGCCCTATCTACTTTAAGGATAGAAATGGGTCACGTTGCTGGCTCTGAGCTTGATGGGAGAACAATTCCTCATGATGCATCGCTTGAAGGTTTAGTTAGTAAGAAAAAAGACTTTATTGGTAAAAGATCTTTAAGCAGATCAGCTTTTACAAAACCAGATAGAGAAAAAATAGTAGGTGTTGTTCCATTAGACAAAAAAACAAGTATTCCTGAAGGTTCATATATTGTTAAAGACCCTAAAGCAAAACTTCCAAACCCTAAATTAGGTCATGTCTCAGCATCATGTTGGAGTGTTGAATATGATAATCCATTCTCACTTGCGATAATTAAAGATGGTAAAAACATGATAGGACAAAAGTTATTTGCTATGTCGCCTTTAAAAAATAAAACTATTCCTGTGGAAATTGTTTCATCTCATTACGTTGATCCTGAAGGAAAGAGAGTAAGAGCATGACGGTGATTTCTGCATTACAAAATGTCCATATCGAGGGGTTATTTGGAAACTTTGAAAATAAATCTGAAAATGAATTATTAAAAATTAAAGAATTAAAAAATTTATTAATCGTTCAAATAGTTCAGTATAAAAATTCTTCAATTAAAATTGACGATATAAATTTTAACAATTTAAAATTTGTAAATCAGGCACAAAAAGTAGTTTCAAATGAAAATATAAGAGTTTTGTGGAATTCACCAAATAATTGGCTTTTAGTTTCTCATAAAAAAGAATTGTTAAAAGAAATTTACAGTACTTTCAATGAAAATGATTTTGCTGTTACAGACCTTTCTCATTCAAAAGCAACAATCGAATTAGAAGGACCATACGTAAAAGAAGTTTTAAAAAAAGGATGTCCTTTTAATTTTAACATTTTAACAAAAAATATGAGTATTAACTCAGCTTTTAATGGAATTTCTTTTATAGTTGATATGGTTGAAAATGAACCAGAAAAAGCAAGAATTTTTTCTCTAAGAAGTTTTGGAGAATCTTTATATCATTCTATCACTGATGCTTCTTTAGAATTTGGTTATAAGTGTAATTAGTTATTATTCCTCAGTTTTAAATCTAGATTTCTGAATAAATAAAACAAATAGTACTGGTATAATTAAGGTAATAATTGTAACTACAATTAATAACAATCCTAGCTCAGAATAGTCTGCTGTAGTTAAAATTGCGTTTGTAACCTTATCTTTTACTTCTCTTGTAATTGTAAAAATTTCATTGAGATATTTTGTTAATAAAGCACTTGCAGACAAAGCTAAATTAGTGAATGAGGCAAAAACCGCAAAAAAAGTTGCTTTTAAATGTGAAGGAGCATTCTTAGCAATCCAAGCCAAAAGTGGAATCATAGATATTTGACCCAATGGAGATTCTAATGCTGTATTAATTATTGCTATAAATTTTGCATCAACAATTCCATTTGTTAACGAAGAAGTCCAGTTATGAAATCCATAATACATTCCAACACTTGGCAAAAATAATATTGATCCAGCAATTGATAAAATTACGATTATTTTAGCAATAGAATTTTTTGCCATAAATGGTCTAAGCATTATTATTCCAACTAATGTTAGGACAGAAGCTAGTAAAGACAGTATTGAAAAAAATTGTTCATTAAATTGTAGTTCATCAATTTCAAACCAAGATAAGCTTGGGCCAGGTCCAGGCATGGCTCTAAATATAAAAATAATTATAGCAGTTCCAACTATAGTAAATCTTAACTTTTCAGGTAACTCTTTAATAAGTTTGTTCATAAGAAATAAAATGATTAACATAGAACCTAAAAAAACAATTTCTTGTGCAAAAGGCAATCCTAACGAACCGACACTCAATGTGAAAATTACAAAAATTAAACTACCACCTAATATCCACCAATTAACTTTTGTTTGCACATGATTAAAATTATCTTCCTCACCTGATAGACCTTGTCTAATTAAAATGTTTTTCTTTTTATTTTTTAAATAAGCAGCAAAAATAACACCTAAAATTGAAACCATTGGTATTATTAATGCATAAAGATATATCGACCCGTATAATTGTATTTTTTCAGCCTGTTCAAGATCATCTACCCCCTTAAATAATATCACATTGGCAAGAGCAACCAACACTGTCCCACCTATAATTGCAAATCTTCCAAGTGTTTGCATTGTGGTATGCATAATTTTAACTTTATCTGCTGTAAATTTTTCTCCGTTCTCATTTATTAAAGGCACAGCTTCGACTGTCATTGCATCAGCAACAACATCTTGAACTACATATCCAATAGGAGCTAAAAGAACACTTATTACAAACCAAGTTTCAACTTTTAAATAAGATGACATTTGTTCTGTATGAATTATTAGTCCGTACATTATTAATAAACTTACACCAATTAATGAGGCACCGACGTAAACCATGTAATTCTTTTTATTCCATATTAAATCTACCAAATGCCCTAGTGGCATTTTTAAAGCCCAAGGTATTCCTGCCCAGAAACCTAATCCTGCAAGAAATGCTGCAGATAAATTTAAGTAATCTTTTACAAAGAAAGTACCCACTATTCCTGTAAGTCCAGATATACCTGCTGCTACGTAAATCATTAATGGAGGCAAATAAGACAATTTAAATTGTCTTCCTAAATCAAACAGTGTTGAATCTATAAATTGAACTAATTTATTCATTAACTCTTAATCTAATAGGTTTAATTTAATTAAACTATTATTTTTTGTTTCTTTACACCACAATTCATAACTTTCGCACACTCTCCAAAGATGATTTGTAGCTCTTTGAGATATTTCCAAGGGAAAATGACTCTTTGCATAGTACAAATCAGGAAATTTAATTAATTGTTTTATCATTGCTTCTTTTTGCAAATCTAAAAGCCTTAAAACTTCTTTAGAAATTTTTTCTCCTGAGGTCTCATCAACAAAATCGTTTTCTTTAAGTTTTTTAAACCACTCATCATGAAATTTACCACTACTTACTTTTTCATACAATTTAGAACCTATAAATCTTTCTATTGCATCTATATTGGAAATATCAATATTCTGTTTTTTAATTTTAAATATTTCTAAATAAATTGACTCTGCAACATAAAGTATGTAGGGTTTTTTATTTTCTTCTCCCATAAGATTATAAATCTAAAGTGTAATAACAAGAATTAGGATCCTCTTTATAGTGAGCAAATGGTTTACACTTAGTAAATTTAAAATGTTCAAAAAGTTTTCTGGCAGGTAAAAAGAATTTTCCAGATCCCGTTTCAATACTAAGTTTTTTTATACCTAATTTTTTTGCCTGAATTATCAAATGTGAGATTATTTGACTACCAATACCTTTATTTCTAAAATCATCAGATACTCTAATTGATTTAAATTCTCCATGATTTTCTCCAATTAATTTTAATGCTCCGCATCCAATTAAATGATTATTATCCCACAAGCTCCAAAATTTTATACTTGGATCTTTAAGTCCAGGGATGTCTAAAACATGAGTGCTACCTTTAGAAGAAACAGATCTTAATTCAATAAAGTGTTTTATTAAAAGATGATTTACCTTTGGATGGTCAAAGTTATTTTCTATTGATTTAATCATTAGCATGAACATATAATCTAAAAAAAAATTAAACCAATACGAAAAAATATGTGTGGAAGATACGTCATTACAAATGCAGTTTCAAAAACAAGTAAAATCGTTAAAACTGCAATTAAAGTAGAAGACTCAGAAAATTATAACGCACATCCTTACCAAAAACTTCCAGTTATTAAGAAATATAACAATGGAAATACTCTTGAAAATTTAAAGTGGGGGATTGTACCTAGTTGGGCTAAAAAAAAAGACTTTAAACCACTAATTAACGCAAGATTAGAGACGATTGATGAAAAGGTCTCTTTTAAAAAGTTAATAAAGCTTCAAAGATGTGTTGCTGTGGCTGACGGATTTTATGAATGGAAGAGAATAGAAAAAGAGAAGACACCTTATTACTTTTTAAGAGAAGACAAGAAGCTAATCTATATCGCAGGGATTTATGAAGAAGATCAATTTTGCATGATTACTGAAGAAGCAAGTCCAAATATAACAGAAATTCATCACAGACAGCCAGTTATCTTAAATGAAAGTGATGTTAATAAATATTTGAATATTGAAATTTCAGGTTCAAATTATTTAAAACAATCGCAAAAATCAAAACTTTCTTTTTATGAAATTTCTAAGGATGTAAATAAGCCAACAAATAACAATATTTCTCTAATACAACCTAAATAAAATTATTTTTCAACAATTGTTAGATGTCCCATCTTCCTTTTTGCTTTTACTTGTTTTTTTAAATAATCATAAAAAAACTCATTCTCTTTAAAAGTTTTATTTCTATAAATTGTTATGTCATCACCAATGAGATTTATCATTTGAGCATTATATATTTTTTTTGTGTCGATTTTTTTTAAACCACAAACAGCTCTTATATGATTTTCAAATTGACTAACATTATGTGAGTTTATAGTTAGATGACCAGAATTATGAACTCTAGGTGCAATTTCGTTAACATATAAGTTTTCATTTTTATCAATAAAAAACTCAACACATAAGGTTCCAATATAATCTAGTTCTTCAACAATTTGTTTTGCCCATTCTTTAGATCTTACCTTTATTGTTACTGAAATTTCAGCAGGAATTTTTGAATGTTTCAATATTTGATCTTCATGAACATTCTCAATCGGTTCATATATTTCATATTTTTGATTACCAAATCTACATATGACAATTGAAATTTCTTTTTTAAGATTAATAAACTTTTCTAAAATATATTCTTTAGTAAAATCAATGTCTTCATTTATGTCAATTAAACTATTTAATTTATATTGACCTTTACCATCATATCCAAGAGTAGTAGTTTTAAGTAACCCAGGCAAAAGGTTTTCATTATCTTTTATTTCATCCTTATTTTTAATTAAAGCATAGTTGGTTGTTCTAATATTGTTTTTATTTAAAAAATCTTTTTCAGTTAATCTATTTTGGATTAAACTATTTATTTCTGGTTTGGGTAAAACACTCTTTGATTTATTTATTTCATTTAATATATTAAAGGGTATATTTTCAAATTCATAGGTGACCAAATCAACGCTATTAACAAATTCTCTTATAATTTTTGTATCATTATAGTTTCCATATATGAACTTATTTGCAAAATTTTTGGCAGGCGCATCTGGATCATCACTAAGCACTACAGTTTTTATATCTATCTTTTTAGCAGCTTCAGAAAGCATACTACCTAGTTGACCACCTCCAATTATTCCTAAAACTGGCTGGTTCATTTATTTTGGTTTTTTTTTAACAGATTTTGATTGTTTAGATCGCCACTTGTTCAGGTTATTTTTAACAGTCTCATCAAAAGTAGAAATAATTGATGCAGCATATAAAGCTGCATTTATTGCACCATCTGTACCTATTGCTACGGTGCCAACAGGTATTCCTTTTGGCATTTGAGCAATGGATAATAAACTATCTAAACCTTTTAGCTTTTTACTTTCTATTGGCACCCCAATTACTGGAATTCTTGTTAGAGATGCAATCATTCCTGGCAAATGCGCTGATCCTCCAGCTCCAGCAATTATCACAGAAATATTATTTTTTTCTGCAGATTTTGCATACTTAAACATACGTTCTGGAGTTCTATGAGCTGAAACTATATTTGTTTCATGATTAATTTTAAGCAATTTAAGAATTTTTTCACAAAATTTCATGGTTGAGTAATCAGAATTACTTCCCATAACTATTGATACCTTGTGACTATATTTTTTGTTTTTCATGATACAAATTTAAATTATTATAGATTAGCATAATCTTATAATTTAAACTAGTCGACAAATTATATTATACTTATAATGTCCTTAAATATGAACTATCGAATTGATAATCTTCAATATTGTAATTGGTCTAGAGATATTTTTCTAATCAATAGGGAAGCTGGATTAAATGCGGTACACGTTACTCTAGTATATCACGAAGATTATGATGAATTCTTGCAAAGAGTAAAAGAGTGGGATAAATTTTTTGAAGAAAATTCAGACTTAATATTTTTAGGAAAAACATTTGAAGATATTACAAAAGCTCGATCAGAAAACAAAACAGCAATTTTTTTCGGTTTTCAAAATTGTTCACCGATTGAGGATGACATTAATTTAATAGAGAAAGTTCATGAGCATGGTTGTAGATTTATGCAACTTACTTATAATAATCAATCTCTTCTAGCCACAGGATGTTATGAAAAAAATGATTCTGGTGTCACAAATTTTGGAAGAGAAGCAATTAAAGAGATGAATAGGTTGGGAATAGTTGTGGATATGTCCCATTCAGCAGAGAAAAGTACTTTGGATGCAATAGAAATAAGTGAAAAACCAATTGCAATTACCCATGCTAATCCTTCTTTCTGGTATGAAGCTTTAAGAAATAAATCAGATTTCTTGTTAAAGAAACTTTCTGAAAGTGGAGGTATTTTAGGTTTATCATTATATTCCCATCATTTAAAAGATGGAACAAATTGTAAATTAGAAAGCTTTTGTGAAATGGTTGCTAAAACAGCAGAAATAATGGAAGTAAAAAATATTGGTATTGGATCAGATCTATGTTTGAATCAACCTGACAGCGTTGTTGAGTGGATGAGAAATGGAACTTGGTCTAAAAGTAAAAATTATGGAGAGGGAAGTAAAAAAAAACCTGGATTTCCAAAACAACCTGAGTGGTTTTTGGATGCTAGAGGTTTTGATAATTTAGAAAGTGGATTAAAAAAAGTTGGTTTTAATAAGCATGAAGTAGAAGGAATTTTAGGAAATAATTGGTTTAATTTTTATAAAGGAATTAATTAATGGAAATAAGATTAAGAGATCCAAAATTTTTGATGAAACTATCTAAATTGGGATCTTTTCATCAATCAAAATTATCATTTCTAAGGTCTTTTTTATCTGAATTTAAAGATTGGAAATATAGCCGAGATTTATTTCAACTAAATGACAAAGGACATGGTAGAGCAGTTTATTCATTTACAAAAAACAAAAGAACATATTCTCTCATTTGTTTTGCTAATGAAATCAAAGATGACGAAAGATCAGATAGAGTAATAGCCACTAAGTGGGATGCTGCTTTTACCTTATTTGACGGAATTCCATCAAAAGAAGACATAGATAGACTTAGCAATAATGTTCCAAAACAAGAGGTGGGAAGACTTTCGTATAAGGAATTAACATTATCAAGAGCAAACAAGTCAGTAAGAGTTTTCGACCATGTGGTCAACAGTTTATCAAATGGAGAACAACCTAATAAAGAAATTTTATCAAAGGTTGGGTATTTATATAGAACAACAGCAGTTTATGGGTCAGGAAAATTTGGTTTAGCGGACAGGTTTAGAATTAAAAATAGAGAGGAAATCAGAGGACCTTTTAGATTAGAGATGATGCTAGTTTACCTCGTTAGACAATTTACATTTGATCAGGTTAATCATATTGCAAAAAATAAAAATCCCAAACTAGCAGTAGAATTAGATTCAGCAATTAGCAGAAACTTAGGAATAGGAAATTCTACTGGCCTTGGTATGGCTCCTTTTATTGTTAATCATCCTACTTTGTTGAATAATTGGATACATGCAAGAGAAACTGCATTGAAACAAATAAGAGAAATAGAGCACGTTTCAAAAAATGAGATTGATATTTTTTATAATTGTCTAATTAAATCTTTAAAGAATATAACCAGTTGGCACACTGATAGCGAATTTCAAAAAGAAAAAATCAAAGGTTTAATTGAAGATTTAAAAAAGTTTATAAAATTTATGAAAGAAAATTTTAAATTTCAAAATTCATATCAATTTAATCAAATTTACAACTGGTCAGAGGAAAATTTAAATGATGAATGTATAGAATATATTGTATCTATGATGATGGAACCATATGATAACATAGTCAATCCATTGATTACGCAAATGAGTTCTGATGAGGAAGAGCATTTTAATATTCCTGTTGATAGAACTGTTGAAGATTTAAGAAATATATTAGAAAATAAATATTCTGAAATACTCAAAATTGATTTTTTAAAAGACGAAAATAATCAAAACTTTTGGTTTATATCAAAAAATAAAGAAGAGCCTAGAATAGGAGATAGATATATTGATGAAGGATCTGATTTAGAACAACCTTTGGCAATAGCAAGAGACATAAATAAACTTTATGAAGCTGTATTTACAAAAAAAAATAGTTCTAAAATTGGCAAATTTTTAAAAGATAATAATCATTTAAGACACGTTGTCAGAAGAGCATTTATTGCTGAAAAGTTTCCTTATTCAGAAATTCAAGACAATACAATTGGGTCCAAACTAGTTCCAATTGATATGTTAAGATTAAAATTATCATTTTTTGGGGCTATAAAGTTTGATCCAAGATCAGATAAATGGTTGCGTATTTGTATGTTCCAAGGAGCACCATTGCCCTCAGAATTGGGAAATTTTGATGATAAATGGATTTATAAATCATAAATAAATGAGAAGCTTTAGTGAAATAGAAGTAACTACAAAAAAAGCATCTAAAGCTATTGGTTTTTCTTGGGGAATATCAGAGGAGGTTGGAAAAAATATTCGATTGTTAGAAATGTTTGGACTGCCAGGTCTTAAAAATTTAAACCATTACTACAAAATTTATAAAATCAGTAATTTTGAAAATATAGATGAAATATCGGCCTCAAATACTCCAAAGACTTTTTATTGCCCTATATTATCTGGACTAAATTTTTTTGATCAATCTTCATCAATATCTAAATTCAATGAAATTGAAATAAATAAGATTGCTTTTCCACTTATATTTTTATCATTCGTAAGCAGAGCTTCAGAAATTATTGGTAAGAGAATTTTTTTAAAGATGGATGATAAAGAATTTTTATTTAATTTTAATGAGTCTATCTATTCAAACTATCTTACAGGAGACGTATTGGAAAAATCAGATAAAATTAATTTAAAATTTTTAGATAATAAGAATAGTTTTACCGAAGATGATTGGTCTGAAATTTATAATTTATCTCTAAAAACTTATGTTGATGAAAGTGATAAATCAAGGGAACGAACAGCAGGAGCTGGATTAACAGATAATGACTGAAGAATATGATGCAGAATTAAATAAAAATTTAGAATCAGATTTAAATGATATTTGTGAAGAGTGTAAAAAAGAAGATGAAAGTGTAACTCAAAATTTATTCCTTACCGGTTTTAAAATATGCAAATCTTGCAGAACATCTAAAACTGTTTTTCCTTTTTAGCTAATATTACTAATTGGAATTGAATTCATTCTATTAATAATGAATGATATAGATAGAAAAGCTATTATTAGAAAAGATAAAAAAACTATTCCAAATGATTTCAAGTTAGATTTTAAATTCAAAATTTGTTTGGTTGATATTATAAGAGATGCAAAAATCCAAAATTGAGTTAGGAAAATAATTGGCAGAACTAAGTCAGGTGTTACTGCAAAAAACCTAATTAAACCTGGTGCATGAGCATATCCCACAGCTATTAAAATCTTTTTAAAAGGAACCTTACTCCCTTTATCTGGAAAAATTTTTACTCCAATTACAAAAATAAAAATAGCCCAAACAAACCATGTTAAAAGCGCTGTCAAGCCTGAGATGCCAATTGATGTTCTCACAATTGAATTTGCCGCTACTGCTCCCGCAACACCATCAAGTATCATTACAAGACCAGCAAAATAGATTGCAGCCTCACCAAAGTATTTATTATCTCTATATAAGCTTTTATCTAATTTTAAAGATTTAAAAAAAATTTCTAAAAATTGTGCGAACATTTTAATTAGGGAGGAGCTAAACTCCCCCCTTCAATTGATTAACCTTTTACAACTTCTCTTGTATTGGCGTTGTAAGATTCTTTAAACGGTATATCCACCACTACAGCATCAACAGGTTTACCTGGAGTTTCAGAATATTTTTCAGGCAAGTGTACCTTAAACTTAGTTCCTACTTTTCCTTTTGGAAACCCATTAGCGTTTAATGTTCCATCAAAAGGAACGTAACCCATGGCTATATTTTGTTTTTTTTCAGGGTGATACCAAGGGGAGGTAACAAAACCTATTGGTTCTCCACCACCTTCATCTGAAATCAACCAAAAATCAGGCGCATACTCTTCAATTGGTTTTCCACCTAGTTCTAGACCAACTAATTGAAGTTTGTATGGTTTATTACCTGCTTTTAAATCAGCTTTCATTTTTTCAAGAGCTTTCTTACCTACATAATCTGACTTCTTATCCCATTCTCCTTTACCAGATAAAGAAACTTGATAACCTAAGTTACATTGAAAAGGATTATGTTGGTTGTCCATATCTTGACCCCAAGAAAGAATTCCAGCTTGAATTCTTCTATGGTGCGCAGGCGCTATAACCATTAGGCTATGTTTTTTTCCTGCTTCAAGAACTGCATTCCACATATCCTCGGCATATAAAGTACATTCTCTTAAATAAATTTCGTAACCAGCTTCACCTGAAAATCCTGATTGAGATATCACACAACTTCTTCCACCGATTTTAGCCTCTGCTAAACCGTAGAATGGCATATTATCAAAATCTACTTGATCTCCACATAAATCCTTCATTAATGCCTTAGATTTCGGCCCTTGTATCTGAACCGGACTTACATCTATTTCATCAATTTCTACCTTAAATCTTTCGTCAGCATTTACTCCTTGTAAATAAAGACCTATGTCGCTGTCAGATAAACTGAACCAAAACTCATCTTTAGATATTCTTAAGAGAATAGGATCATTTAATACTCCACCGTATGCATTACAAAGAATTACATATCTTGCTCTCATTGGAGAAATCTTTGTAGCATCTCTTGTAATTACATAATCAACAAATTTTTCTGCATCTGGACCCTTTACTCTAATTTGTCTTTCAACAGCTACGTTCCACATTGTTACATGATTAACGATCGCATCATACTCTACCATTGCACCACCATCTTCTGGTTTTACATATCCTCTTGGATGATAAATACGATTGTATACAGTTGCTCTCCAACAACCTGCTTTCATTGATAAATGCCAATAGGGTGATTTTCTTACACGTGTTGATATTAACATTTCAACTTTTGTTGGTCCGCTTTGTCTTAAATTATAAGGCACTTTTCTATCAGATTGATCTACTGATGTTACGTGTCTTAGTTTACTATAGTCAAATTCATTAGACATAGTTATTCTCCTTCAACCACTTGTTTGTTTCCTTCAAGCCGCCGAATGTATAAATGTGAAAATAATCAGTATGCGATTTAACTTTCCCAATTAGATCATTAGGGTCTTTAGGTTTCAATAAATCTAATGCCTTACTGAAATTAGATTTAAGAAAATTAATGGAATTTTTTGCACCAACAATATTTGCAAACTTTATCAAGCTTGAAATTTTCATGGGCCCAGTTATTCCAACATGAACTGGTATTGTTTGCTTAGAAATAAAATCAACGATAGGCTGAGAGTCCAATAACCATTGGGTTACTATATAATCTGCATAAGGCTTTTTATCTATCATTGCTTTTTCTAATTCTGAATCGGATATATCAGGACTACCCTCTGGATGTCCAGCAATTCCAATTTTAATTCCATCAAATAATCCTGTCTCTAATATTTGATACGAGCTGTCAAATTTTCCAACTGGGTCTCTACTTCCACCTATAGCCAATATCTGTTTTACACCTAAATCTTTACATCTCGAAATGTAGTCTTTAAGCTCTTCTTCATTATTTATTGATCTAGCTGGGAAGTGAGGCACAGGATTAAATCCTTTCTTAACTAAGTCACCAGATTTATCCGCAGTCTCTTTATAATCTCCTCCAGGTAGCATAGTCACATAAACATCTTTAACCTCAGGTAAAGTGTCAAGATCTGTGTGAGGTCCAATTTCTAATGAAAAATTCATTATTGAATAATTATTTATTTTAAAATGACTGTCTAGAAAAATCGTAGGCTAAAGTGTCAGAGCTATTTTTTCTGACCTCTATGTTTTTGAATCCTTTGACCATACATCTGAGTAACCCTGTCAAAGATTATTGCTAAAGCAACTATAGCCAGCCCATTCATCATTCCAAGTGCTAAATATTGATTAGAAACAGCCTGTAAAATAGGTACGCCCAGACCTTTTACCCCAATCATGGATGCAATAACTACCATGGCTAAAGCCATCATTATAGTTTGGTTTATACCTGCAAAAATAGTTGGTAGAGAAAGAGGTATTTGAACTGATTTTAACTTCTGCATAGGTGTTGCACCAAATGCTTCACTTGCCTCAAGTGTTTCTTTATCTACTTCTCTAATTCCAAGATTTGTCAGCCTAACTACTGGAGGTAAAGCATATATGCATACTGCTAGAAGACCGGGGACTTTTCCAATACCCAAAAGCATAATTATTGGAATTAGATATACAAAACTTGGAATTGTTTGCATCATATCCAGTACAGGTAAAATTGCTTTTTCTGTTCTTGATGATTTTGACATTAAAACTCCTATTGGAATACCAACAACAATACAAACTAATGTAGAAACAGAAATAATAGCAACAGTTGCCATACAATTTTTCCACATTCCAAAATAACCTATAACTATAAAACAAACTACAGTTCCTATTACTAATTTAATACTCCTTGATCCAATCCAAGCTAATAATGCAAATACTCCGATAACGATAGGCCAAGGACTATTTACTAATAATTTTTCCAACCATATTAAAAAGTAAAGTAGTGGATCAAAGAAACTTTCTATTCCATCCCCATAAGCTCTTGAGAAATCTTTAAATGTTAAGTCAATTCCTTTTTTCAACTCTCTTAGAGCTGTTCTGTCCATTACAGGAATTGAATTTAAGAAATCCATAATTTTTAAACTGAACCCGTTATAAACGGGTTCAGTAATAATTACACTATATTAAAGTGCTTTTTTGATTTTTTTAGCAGCTGAACTTGAAACCCATTTAGACCAAACGTCCTCTTGTGTTTTCAAAAATTCAATTGCTGCATCTGCACCTTCAGCTTGGTTTTCCCCCATCCAAACTAACATTCCATTCATTACTGGACCTGGGTATGTTCTCTTCTCAAGATAATCCATTCCTTCTTTTCCTGCAGTTTTTTTATAATTATCAGTTGCGACTGAATAAACTTCAGATTTAACCCATGAAGATTTTAAAGGATTAGCACACTCTTGCTCTGGTTTTGATAAACAGTTATCCCAGTTATCTTTACCAGCGTACTCACCCATATCTACAGCTTGCATATTGTATTTTCCAATAATAGCTGTTGGAGACCAGTAGTAACCAAACCAGTTTTCACCTCTTTCGGCAGCTTTAGCAATTGAACCATCAAGACCTGCTGCTGATCCAGTTTCTACAATAGCCCAACCTTTTGCTTCCATTCCCCAAGCTCTAAAATGATTTCTGTTACTTAGTTCGCAGTTCCATCCCGGAGGACATATATGAAAGCCACCTTTTGATGGATCTTCTGGGTGTGGAAATAAATCAGGTCTTTCTAATATTGCATCTGCAGTTGTAAGTTCTGGATGCTTTTCTAAAGTTGCTGGTAATACCCACCAACCTTCACCTAAACCTGTAATTGGTGCTTTATTAATTGAGTGAAGTTTTCCCTCAGCAACAGCAGCTTCTAACTCTACTTTTGCTGCATTTGCCCAAAACTCAGGAGCTATATCTGGCTCACCTTTTTCTTGCATAGAAGTAAATGTAGGCATTGTAGCACCAGGCACAAGCTCAACATTACATCCATAACCTTCTTCTAATATGATTTTATCAACTTCAGCCATAAAATTTGCAGAAGCCCAGTTCATATTAGCAATAGTAATGTCTCCACATTTTGCATTAGCAACATTACCGTAAGAGGTAACGCCTAAAACAAATAATGCAGAAAGTAAGATTCTTTTTAATTTCATTATTATCTCCTAATTAATTAATTATAATTCATCAGAACATATAGGGAGATAAATTGCAAACTGGTTTCAACTCACAGTTGTGTGAAAATTGTCTTTATACCTCTCATATTTATAAATAAATTGTTAAAAAATATTAAATTCCATGGCTCAAAAAGACGTTGGCAATAAAGTACCCATTTACAAACTTAGAGAAACAAAAGAGGTCATGGAATTCTATGACGAATGGGGACTAAATAATAAATATGACAAAGATATGGTTGATTGGAATTATACAGGTCCTAAGGAAACAGCAGAAGTGTTTGCAAAATACCAAAAAGAAAAAAATATAAAAATTTACGATGCTGGATGTGGCACGGGATTGGTAGGTTTAGAACTTAAAAAGTATGGTTTTTCAGACTTTTATGGTGCTGATTTATCACAAAAACTTTTAGATTTAGTTCCAAACAATCTTTATAAAAAATTAGACAAAGTAGATTTAAATAAACCAATCAATGAAAAAGAAAATGAATATGATGCACTAATGTGCGTTGGAACATTTACTTTTGGTCATGTAAAACCACCAGCTCTTGAAGAATTTATACGGATCACAAAAAACAAAGGTCTTATTTGTTTTACAATAAATGAGGGCATTCATGAAGAGTATGGTTTTGACAAGAAAATTCAAAAATTAACTGAAGAAAAAAAGTGGAAAGAACTAGAATTTTTTAAGTCAGATTATATAGCAAGCAAAGATGTAAATGCTTGGTTGGGTCTATATGAAGTGACAAAATAATGTCAGAAATTTTTAAAATTATAGATAAGAAAAAATTAGAGGTTGTAAAGAAACCCATTAGCAAAGCTCATGGCCTACCCAATGAGTGTTACACAAATAAAGAATATACATTAATAGAAAGAAAAAAACTTTTTGAGGATAAGTGGACAGTAATAGGCACAGCAAGCTCATTGCCAAAAGTAGGAGATGTAAAGCCATTTGATCTCTTAGGTCTACCGTTGCTTATAGTTAGAAATAAAAAGAATAAAATTAAAGTTTTCCATAATGTGTGTAGTCATAGAGGTGTAAAGCTTGTAGATAAACCTGGTAACATAAGAAATGTAATCAGATGCCCTTACCATTCCTGGTCTTATACATCAGATGGTGAATTAGTAGCAACTCCACATATCGGAGGTATGAACAAACACCAAAGTTCAAAGTTTGATAAAACTAAAAGCAATCTTAAAGAAATAAAATCTTATGTATGGCTTGATTTAATAATTGTAAATATTAGCAATAATCAAATTCCTTTTAAAAGATATATCAGACCTTTAGATGAAAGATGGTCTAAACTTTGGATCAGCAAAGATAGAGAGTTAATAAATCATGCTAATAATTTTGGATACTTCAAATTAAAAGCAAAATGTAATTGGAAATTTGCTATTGAAAATTATTGTGAGAGTTATCATTTGCCATGGGTACATCCTAAATTAAATGAATATTCCAAAATAGATGATCACTATCACATTCAAGGTTTACCTAATCGATTTGCTGGGCAAGGAACAACAAATTACAATCCTAAATTTAAAGGAAAGGAAAAATTTCCAAGCTTTCCTCATTGGCCAAAAAATAAAGAGAATGTTGCAGAGTATGTTGCTCTCTTTCCTAATGTTATGTTAGGCATTCATAAAGATCATTATTATGCATATTGGCTAGAACCAATTGATAATGAAAATACCTTAGAACATATGGAGATATATTATGTTGGAGAAAAAGCCGCTAAATCTGAGAAATTTAAGTCATTGAGAATACAAAATTATAAATTGTGGGAAGACATTCAAAAAGAAGATGTAGATATTATTCAACGGATGCAAATAGGCCGCAATTCTAACGCATATAATGGTGGAAATTTTTCTCCCGATATGGATAATCCAACCCATCAATTTCATCGGTGGGTAGCTGAGAACATTGTATAGAAAGTGCGGAAATTATGTATAGACCATTACCAGATGAGCTTACGATTAAACATTCTCCAATTGAAGGTCTTGGTTTATTCGCAACTCAGGAAATTAAAGCAAATACATTTATTGGTATTACACATATTAGAGATGAGCAATTCGAAAATAAATATATTAGAACTCCATTAGGTGGATTTTATAATCACTCAGATAGTCCAACAATTCAAAGACTAGTATCAAATGTTTTACCGACTTTAAAGTTTGGTGATCCAATTGATCCAACTGTTAAAGCAAAAAAATTTAACGATAATGATGATAATTTAGAAAATATGTATTACAATTTATTAGAAAAACCTGATGCTAAATATTTCTTTATGGTATCAATAAAAGATCTAAAACCAGGTGATGAACTTTGTGCAAATTATAATCTTTATACTTACCCAAAAACTGGTGTAGGTATTCAAATGCTATAATCTTCTAAATGAAAATAATTTTAATAATGGGTCTGCCAGGAGCAGGCAAAACTACTTTAGCTGAGCAACTGGCTCCAAAGCTTAATGCAAAAAGATTAAATGCAGACGAAGTTAGAAAAGCTGCAGATGATTGGGACTTCTCAGAAGAAGGAAGAAAAAGACAAGCTAAAAGAATGGCAGATTTTGCATTAAAGTTAAAAAGCGAAGGTAATTTTGTAGTTGCTGATTTTATTTGTCCAACACCCGAAGCAAGAAGCTTGTTTCCAGCAGATTACACAATTTGGGTAGATACAATTAAAGAAGGAAGATTTGAAGACACAAATCAAATGTTTATCAAACCTAAAAAATATGATTTTCATGTAACGTCCCAAGATGCTAGTGTTTGGGCTGAAAAAATTATAAAGGAGATAGGCTAATGAGTTATGAATGGGATAATAAAAAACCAACTGCACAGATGCTTGGAAGATGGCAACCTTTTCATGAGGGTCACTACACTTTATTTAGAGAAATTATAAAAAAAACAGGTCAAGTTTGTATTCAAATTAGAGATGTTCAGGGAGTTGATGATAACCCTTTCGATTTTGAAACAGTAAAAAAAAATATAGAAGATAAATTAAATCCAGAATTTGAAGGTAGATTTAAAGTAATGATGGTCCCAAATATAACAAACATATGCTATGGAAGAGGCGTAGGGTATAAAATTGAAGAAATAGTATTATCTGAAGAAATACAAAAAATTTCAGCTACTAAAATTAGAGCTAAAATGAGAGAAGACGGCAAGCTAAAATAGAAAAACAAGTTGATTATGAATGTTAAGATCAAAAAATTAGGCAATGGTATAACCAATGTAATAATCAATGATCCTAAAACTTATAATTCATTATCATTTAAAACTTTAAGAGATCTTTTAAAAACTTTTATTAAACTTGATAAAGACAATAGTACTAGAGTAATAATTTTAGAAGGAGCAGGCAAAGGTTTCAGCGCAGGACATAACTTAAAAGAAGTTGGTGGAATAAAAAATAGATCAAATCATTTAAAATTATTTAACTTGTGCTCAAAATTAATGATGAAAATTGTAGAGGGAAAAAAACCAGTCATAGCAAAAGTTCATGGTGCAGCTTATGCAGCAGGATGCCAATTAGCTGCTAGTTGTGATTTGGCTTACAGCACAACAACAGCAACATTTGCAACACCTGGTGTAAATATAGGTTTGTTTTGTAGTACTCCAATGGTTGCTGTTAGTAGAAAAGTAACTAGAAAAATTATGATGAAGATGCTTTTAACTGGAGAACCAATAAATGCGAAATATGCAAAAGATATTGGTTTAATAAATGATTGTTTTTCAAGTAAAAAACTTAATTCAGAAGTTTTAAAAATTGCAAAAACTATTTCTTCAAAATCAAATTTAACAATTAAAATAGGTAAGCAAGCTTTCTACAAACAATTAGAAATGCCACTAGGAGATGCATATAAATTTACGAGTAAAATGATGACTCTAAATATGGATTCACAAGATGCAAAAGAGGGAATATCAGCTTTCTTACAAAAAAGAAAACCTAACTGGAAAAATAAATAATAATTATTTTAAAATTAAATTATGAATGACGATCAAATTAAATCTATTTTGAGAAAATCAAAAGTCATTGCAATGATTGGTGTTAGTTCTGAGAAAAAAGGAGAGGATAAAAAAAATCTAAAAAGAAAGCCGGCAAATGTAGTCATGAAATATATGCAAAACTTTGGTTATAAAGTTATACCCATAAACCCTTTTGCAGTTGGTGAAATTGTAAATGGTGAACCAATTGTTGAAAGCTTGGATAAAGTCAAAGAAGAGATCGATATAGTTGATGTTTTTAGACCTTCGAATGAGGCAGAGGGCATTGCAAAAGAAGCAATTCAAAAAGGAACTAAAGTATTATGGTTACAGTATGGAATTCATAGCGATGAAGCTGAGGCAATAGCAGATAATGAAAAAATTGAATTCATTTCTAACAGATGCATAAAGCAGGAATATCAAAAACTTTTTCAAAAATCTAACCCAGTTTTTCCAGTTCTTAAAGACTAATGAAAAAAGTATTTTTGGTTTATGGCCATTATAATGAAAAATCTTTTAATTCAGCAATCAAAGATGCTTTCATAAAATCAGCAGAAGAAAAGGGTCATTCAGTCGATTGCATAGATCTATATAAGGAAAATTTTAATCCAGTTTATGCAGGTGAAAAAGCTGATGAAGTGGTTTTAGATCACAGAAAAAAAATAGATGAAACAGATTTAATTGTCCTTGTAGCACCTATTTGGAACTATAGAATGCCAGCTATATTAGAGGGGTGGATAGATAAAGTATTAGCACCACCTTGGGCTTTTTCTTTTAAGAAACTTATTGGTAATCATGGTTATGCCGAAGGAAAACTAAAAAGTAAAAAAGCTATTATTTTCTGTACCTATGGCTCTCCAAGATTTTCAATTTCAGATTTTTTTTTAAATTTACCGCTTAGAAGAATTAAAAAAGGTATCTTTAATAAGTGTGGTATTTATGACATTACCTATAAACGATATTTTGCTGTACCATTTGTTTCAAATGAAAAAAGAATTGAATTTTTGGAAGATGTTAAAAATACAGCCAGCAATCTATAGTATCTTTTTTCTACTTATTTTTTCAATTAATGAATTATCTGCTGAGATAAGAAAACCAAATCCAGAGATAAAGCCAAGAGAAGTTATTGAGATACAACTCAATGCTTTAATGAAGAACGATAGTCCTGAAAAAGATAGTGGTATTATTCAAACCTGGTTTTTTGCTCACCCAAATAATCAAAGAGTTACAGGACCTATTGAGAGATTTAAAAACATGATTAAGACCGATTCTTATTCGATGCTTTTAAATCATGAAAATTATGAAATTGTAGAAGTTTATAAATCAAAAGGTGTTTCGACATTTGAAGTGACCATTATGGACAAGGATAAAAAGTATTACAAATTCAAATGGCAAGTTGAAAAATATGAAATTGACGGATTTTTAAAAAATTGTTGGCTAACTACTGCTGTATCTCAACCAATGCCAATGGGCTCTTCTATTTAATGAAAAAACCAAGTTTTCCAGTTCGAATTGCAATACTAATGGCAATACTTTGCATTCCACCAATTGGCGCCACTCAGATAGGATGGTATTATTTTGGGCAAACTATGGGAGTAAATTTTGGTATGGCCGCAGGAGTGGTGAGTGTAATAACTGCTGCATATTTAATGTACCAAATGGGTTGGAGAGATGACGATGATGATGATTATGACTATTAGAATTATGTTTAGTTTATAAGAAAAATTTAGTAAAAATCGCATGATGAAATCAAAAGCAAAAGTTGTAGTAGTAGGCGGTGGAGTAGTTGGTGTTAGCGCTCTGTATCATTTAGCTAAAAAAGGGTGGTCTGATGTTGTTTTGATAGAAAGAAAAGAATTAACTTCAGGCTCTACTTGGCATGCAGCTGGATTACTTCCATTATTTAATATGAGCTACTCAGTTGGCCAATTACATAAATATGCTGTTAACCTTTATAAAAGCTTAGAGGAAGAAACAGGAAAGAATGTTGGATTTAGTGTTGTGTCAAACATTAGATTAGCAAACAATAAGGATAGAATGGATGAGTACCATCAGTACGCTGGTGTTGCACAAACTATTGGTGTAGATGTAAAATTTTTAACTCCAGATCAAGTAAAAGAAATTTGGCCTTTGTGTCATACTGATGATTTAATAGGAGCAATTCAACATCCTGAAGATGGATATATTCAACCAGCTGATCTAACACAAGCATTAGCAACTGGTGCAAGAAATAGAGGTGCTGAGATTTACAGAAATACAACAGTTCTTGCAATGAAACAAAATAAAGATGGATGGGTTGTTGAAACAGATAAAGGATCTATAGAATGTGAACATGTAATTTCCTGTTCAGGAAATTTTGCTAGACAAACTGGTAAGATGGTTGGTTTAGATATTCCTGTAATACCAGTTGAGCATCAATACATTGTAACAGAACCACACCCAGAAATTCAAAAAAGAAAAAAAGAAGGTCTTCCAGAAATGGGAGTTTTAAGGGATAGCGATAGCAGATGGTACATGAGAGAGGAAGCGGGTGGTTTAATTTTAGGACCATATGAAGATGGTGCACCTGCCTGTTATGTAGATGGTCCTTCAAAGGAATCTGAGTATGAACTTTTCCAAGAAGATTTAGATAGACTTGCTCCTCATATTGAAGGAGCTATTCATAGAGTTCCAGCATTTGGAGAGGTAGGTGTTAAAAAAGTTTATAATGGGGCAATTTGTTATACCCCAGATGGAAATCCGATAGTTGGTCCAGCATGGGGATTAAAGAACTTTTGGATTAATGAAGGTCATAGTTTTGGTATTACTGCAGCTGGTGGAGCTGGATGGCAACTAGCAGAATGGATTGTTGATGGAGAACCTACAATAGACATGCTTGGTGTTGAACCAAGAAGATATGGAGATTATTGCTCAAAATCATATCTTAAAGAAAAGAATGAAGAAGCTTACAGTCATGTATTTATAACCCACTTTCCAGATGAAGAAAGACCAGCTGCAAGACCTTTAAGAACAGCACCGTGTTATGACAGAATGAAAAATCTTGGTGCAGTTTTTGGTCAAAAATTTGGATGGGAAAGACCAAACTTTTTTGCAACTGATGGTATGGAGCAAAAGGATGATTGGTCATTTAGAAGATCTAATTGGTTCAAGGCAGTTGAAAAAGAGTGCAAAAATGTAAAAGAAAATGTTGGTCTACTAGATATGACTGCTTTTGCTAAATGTAGAATTAAAGGACCTGGAGCTGAAGAATTTTTAGATAAGTTGGTAGCTAATAAATTACCAAAAAAAGTTGGAAGAATTAATTTATGTCATGCATTAAATACGAAGGGAGGTGTTCACTCAGAATTTACAATAATGAGAGAGTCGGAAAATAGTTTTTATCTTGTTTCTGCTGGAGCTTATCAAAGATTGGATCACGATTGGATATTTGGCTGGATGCCAAAAGATGGATCAGTTCAATTTGAGAACTTAACAAATAGCAAAGGTGTTCTTGTCGTATCAGGACCGAAAGCAAGAGAATTAATGCAAAGGGTGTCAAATGATGATTTTTCAAATGAAAATTTTAAATGGTTAAGTGCAAAACAAGTTGACGTTGGCTTTGCACCCGTTAATGCAATGAGAGTTAATTTTGTCGGAGAGCTAGGATGGGAACTTCATCATCCTATTGAATATCAAAATCATATTTTTGATAAACTTATGGATGCAGGCCAAGACTTAGGTTTAAAGCCTTATGGTATTAGAGCAATGAACAGTTTAAGAGTTGAAAAATCTTATAAACTAGTAGGAACTGAACTATCAATTGAGTATTCACCTTACGAAAGTGGATTAGATAAATTTATTCATCCAAACAAAGGAAGTTTTATTGGACTTGATGCTTTAAATAAATGGAGAGAAAAAGGCTTCGATAATAAGCTTGTTACTCTAGAGGTTCACGAAACTAATGATGCAGATGTATTAGGAAATAACCCAATTTATGAAAATGGAAGTGTTGTAGGACGTGCAACTGGTGGTGACTTTGGATTTAGACTAGGAAAATCTATCGCACTAGGAATGGTTAAACCTGAGTTAGCAAATGTTGGACAAAAACTAAGGATTGATATACTGGGTAAAATGCATGAGGCAACAATTTTAGAAGAAAGTCCTTATGATGCTGAAAATAAATTATTGAGAGCTTAATGAAAATTTTAGTCGCTGTAAAAAGAGTTATTGATTATAACGTTCAAATTAGAGTTAAAGAGGACGGTAGTGGGGTTGTTACAGATAACGTTAAAATGTCAACAAACCCACCAGATGATAATGCTATTGAAGAAGCTGTAAAAATTAAAGAGTCAGGTAAAGCAACAGAAATAATAGCTGTTACTGTTGGTGAAGAGAAAGCTCAAGAAACAGTCAGAAAAGCTTTAGCGGTAGGAGCGGATAGAGGAATTCATGTAAAGGTGGATGGCACCATTGAGCCTCTTGCTGTTTCTAAAATTTTAAAAAAAATTGTTGAAAAAGAAAATCCAGACTTAGTTTTTATGGGTAAACAAGCAATTGATGATGACTGTAATCAAACGGGCCAAATGTTAGCAGCACATTTAAATTGGCCACAAGCGACTTTTGCCTCAAAAATAGAAGTAAACGATAAATCATTACAAGTTACTAGAGAAGTGGATGAAGGTTTAGAAACTATTGAAGTCAATACACCAGCTATTGTTACATGTGATTTAAGATTAAATGAGCCAAGATATGCGTCACTGCCAAATATTATGAAAGCGAAGAAAAAACCTATTGAACAGATTAATGCGTCAGATCTAGGAGTTGATACAAACCCTAGAATAGAACATATTAAAATTGAAGAACCGCCAAAAAGAAAAGCGGGTATTAAAGTTGCGAGTGTTGAGGAATTAGTACAAAAATTAAAAAATGAGGCAAAGGTAATTTAATGTCAGTTTTATTAATAGCAGAGCATAACAACAAAGAAGTAAAACCATTTACATTGAATGCAATTACAGCTGCAGCACAAATAGATCAAGATCTTCATGTATTATTAATTGGAAGTAAGGCAGATGATGTTGCGAAATCTTTATCTGAAGTTCCTTTAGTAAAAAAAGTTCTGCATATAGATCATGAAATTTACGAAAATTATATTGCTGAAAATTATACTGCAGCAATTTTAAAACACGCTGATAAATATTCACATATTATTTGCTCAGCAAATACATTTGGAAAAAACCTTATGCCAAGAGTTGCAGCTTTATTAGATATCTCACAAGTAAGTGATATTATAAAAGTTATATCTCCTGATACCTTTCTAAGACCAATTTATGCAGGAAATGCATTTGCTACAGTTAAAAGTAATGATGAAAAAAAATGTGTTACTATTAGACCAACATCATTTGAAGCAGCAGAGACAACCGGTGGATCTGCCGAAATAGAAAAAATCGATGCAGCAGATCAAACTGAAAATACAAAATTTATAAATAGAGAAGAAATCAAATCAGATAGACCTGAATTAGGTACAGCTAGAATAGTAATTTCAGGTGGTAGAGGCTTACAAAGTGGTGAAAATTTTAAACTAATAACTGATGTAGCGGACAAATTAAACGCAGCAATTGGAGCTTCAAGAGCTGCAGTTGATGCCGGATATATCACAAACGAACATCAAGTGGGACAAACAGGAAAAGTTGTTGTGCCTGATTTATATATAGCAGTTGGAATTTCTGGAGCTATTCAACATTTAGCAGGAATGAAAGAAAGCAAAGTTATTGTTGCTATAAATAAAGATGGTGAAGCACCTATTTTTAGTGTCGCAGATTACGGCCTGGAAGCTGATTTATTCGAAGCACTTCCTCAATTCCTAGAGGAACTGAACAAATTAAACACTATACAAAAATAACAAATACTGTAAGAAATTAATATGTCCAGAGAAGTGATGGAATACGATGTTGTAATCGTAGGTGGCGGACCATCGGGACTTTCAACTGCAATAAAATTAAAGCAGTTAAATCCAGATATTAATGTCTGCCTTTTAGAAAAAGCATCTGAAATAGGTGCACATATTTTATCCGGGAACGTGTTTGAAACGCGAGCCTTAGATGAACTATTGCCAAATTGGAAAGATCTTAATCCACCAATTAAAACAAAAGTTAATAAAGAAAAATTTCTATTTCTAGGCATGACAAAAAAAATTAGTTGGCCAACTTGGTTATTACCTAAAGTACAACAAAATCATAATAATTATATTATTAGTCTTGCTAATTTATGTAGATGGTTAGCTGAGCAAGCTGAAAGTCTTGGAGTTGAAATATTCCCAGGTTTTCCCGCAAGTGAAGTTTTATATAATGAAGATGGTTCTGTTAAAGGTGTGGCAACTCAAGATATGGGTTTAGATAAAGAAGGAAATAAAAAAGATGGTTATGAACCAGGAATGGAACTTCACGCAAAAGTTACAGTTTTTGCCGAAGGGTGTAGAGGACATTTAGGAAAAGAATTAATCAAAAAATTTGATTTAGATAAAGGAAAAGATCCACAACAGTATGGAATAGGATTTAAAGAAATATGGGAATTAAAAGAAGAAAATCACGAAGAAGGTCTAGTGATGCATACAGCCGGTTGGCCATTAGATAATAGCACCTATGGGGGAAGTTTTGTTTATCATGCGGAAAATAAACAAATTTTTTTAGGATATGTCATCGGTCTTGATTATAAAAATCCTCATCTTTCACCATTTGATGAATTTCAAAAATTTAAAACTCATCCTGCGATCAAATCAATATTAGAAGGTGGCAAAAGAATATCATTTGGAGCAAGAGCACTTATAGAAGGAGGTTTTCAAAGTCTACCCAAGATGTTTATGCCAGGTGCGTTATTAGTTGGTTGTGATGCTGGTACATTAAACATGCCAAAAATTAAAGGATCACATACTGCAATGAAAAGTGGAATGATTGCAGCAGAAACTATTATTGATCACATAAAATCAAGCAAAGAATTATCTATTTATGAGGATAAATTCAAAAAAAGTTGGGTTTATAAAGAGTTATATGAGGCTAGAAATGTTAAACCTAGCTTTAGCTGGGGTTTAATTCTTGGAATAATATTTACAGGGATTGATCAAATTTTATTTAAAGGAAGATTGCCATTTACACTAAAACACAAACATGCTGATCACGAAACTTTAAAACCAGCAAGTGAAATGCCAAAAATAGATTATCCAAAACCAGATAATGTCATTACATTTGATAAAACTAGTTCAGTTTATCTAACAGGAACTAATCATGCTGAAAATCAGCCTGTACATCTTCGACTTAAAGATAAAGATTTACCAATAAAATATACTTTAGGTAAATACGATGAGCCTGCGCAAAGATACTGCCCAGTTGGAGTTTATGAAATTCAAAAAGAAAATGATGTTGATAAATTTGTGATTAATTCTCAAAACTGTATTCATTGTAAAACTTGCGATATAAAAGAGCCGTCACAAAATATTACATGGGTTACTCCAGAGGGTGGGGGTGGACCTAAGTACGGAAATATGTAGGTTAAGAAAGATCTATTGCAAATTTTTTTAAAGTTTCAATTGGCACTAACTTTAAAGTATTAACGTGAGTCTTTTTTAAATAAATAGAGCATCCAATCCCTGCTTCTAAAGCTCTTGCAACCCAACTGGCACATACACACCAGTTATCTCCATCTACCAATCCAGGAAAACCAAATTCAGGGTGAGGTGTTATTAAATCGTTACCAGCCTTTTTGCACCATTCTAAAAATTCATCATTAACTTTTACGCAAACTGTGTGCAAACCTCGATCATTTTCATCAGTATTACAACAACCATCTCTGAACCAACCAGTTAATGGATTTTTAGAACATTCTTCAAGATCTTCTCCAAGAACATTTTTTTGAGCCTCACTCATTAAATTTTAGTAGGATTAGGTTGTCCTTTATAAACAACTTCTGGATCAAATTTTTTCTTTTCTTCTTCAAATTTCATTTCTACTTTACGTCCATTTTCAATTTTTCCTGTTGGAACTGATCGATAAAAACATGATCTATAACCAACATGGCAACTTGCGCCATCACCAATATCTACAGTTATCCAAACTGCATCTTGATCATCATCAATTCTTATTTCTTTAACTTTCTGAGTAAAGCCACTAGTTTTTCCTTTATGCCAAATTTCTTTTCTAGACCTGCTCCAATAGTGAGCTTCTTTTGTTTCTATAGTTAATTTTAAAGCTTCAACATTCATATAACCATGCATGAGAATCTCTTTGGTATCAGCACATGTTGTAATTACAGGGATTAAACCATCGTTATCGAATTTTGGAGATAATAGGTTACCTTCCTCTATATCAGCGACATTTTCTCTTTTTTTAAACATATATAAGTCGCAATATCTAACATATTACTGAATATATTAAATATTTTAAATTTAAGGATTTATATATATAAAAACCCATCATGAAATTAGTAAAAAACGAAAATAACAAAAATACTGAGGTTGTAACAGATGAAGAGGCGCGAGAAGCTTTTGTTAAAATCTTAAAATGGCTAGGTGAAGATCCATCTAGAGAAGGTTTATTAGAAACTCCAAAAAGAGTTACGAAAGCATTCAAAGAGTACTTTAAAGGTTACAAAGAGGACCCTAAAGAAATTTTAAGCAAAACTTTTGGGGATGTTGAAGGCTACAGCGATATGGTAGTTCAAAAAAATATTTCTGTACAAAGTCACTGCGAACATCATATGGCACCTATTATTGGTATCGCACATGTTGCTTATATTCCAAATGAGAGAGTTGTTGGACTCAGCAAGATTGCAAGAGTTGTGGAAGTTTTTTCAAAAAGGCTTCAAACACAGGAAAGATTAACAGTTCAAATTGCGAATACATTAATGGAGTCACTTGATGCAAAAGGCGTTGCAGTAACAATTGACTCAACTCACCAGTGTATGACTATGCGAGGTATTAAAAAGGAACAAGCTACAACTGTTACTAATTTTTATTTAGGTCAGTTTAAAGACGATCTTAGTTATCAGAATAGATATTTGCGATTTATTGCAAAATAGAGTTTAATTATACATGCCTGAAACTTTCAAAGCTCTGGTCGTAAACCAGGAAGGTGAAAATTTTTCTCAAGAGGTTAAAGAATTAAATTTTGATTTTTTAAACGAGGGTGAGGTTTTGGTTAAAATACAATACTCTGATCTAAATTATAAAGATGCTTTGATTTTAAAAGATGGTGCAAAATTAGTTAAAGAGTTTCCAAGAATTCCCGGAATTGATTTCTCAGGTACAGTAGCAGAAAGCAAGTCAGAAGAATTTAAAGAAGGTGATGAGGTAATACTTACTGGTTGCAGAGTTGGAGAATTATTTCATGGAGGTTTCTCTCAATATGCAAGAGTTAAAAAAGAGTTTCTTATAAAGAAACCTTCAGGCATTGATTTAAAGCAAGCAATGATGATGGGTACTGCAGGCTTTACAGCAATGTTGTGCGCATTTGCTGTAAAAGCAAAAGAAGAATTATTACTTCAAAGCAAAGTTAACGATGTTCTTGTAACAGGTTCAACAGGTGGAGTAGGGATGGTTGCCGTAAATATTTTATCTAAAATGGGATGCAATGTAACCGCAATCACCGGTAAACCAGAAAAAGCTGAGTATTTAAAGGAATTAGGGGCAAAAACGGTTCTTGATCGTAAAGAATTTGAAGGCGAGCCAAGATTAATTGGCAAAGGTACTTGGGATGGTGTTGTTGATACTGTAGGGGGAAATATACTGGCAAATGCAATTTCCCAAACCAGACTAAAAGGAATTGTTGCAGTATGTGGAAATGCAAGCGGAACTAACAAATTAAATACATCAGTTGTTCCTTTTTATATCAGAGCTGTAAAACTATGGGGTGTAGATTCAGTTAATGTAAGCAACAAAAGAAAAGAATTTGTTTGGGGCGAAATACCAAATTTAGTAGATTTTAGTATTATTGAAAAATCAATTAAAACAGTTGGGCTTGAAGAACTTTTGAATGTATTTCCAGAAATGCTTGAAGGAAAATTAAAAAATAAAATTCTAGTGGATGTAAACAAATAATGGATTGGGATAAATTAAAAATTTTTCACGCAGTTGCTGAAGCTGGTAGTTTCACAAGTGCGACTGTAATTCTTAATCTAAGCCAATCTGCAATAAGTAGACAAATTCAATCTTTAGAAGAAGATTTAAAAGTAAAGCTTTTCGAAAGACATGCAAGAGGGTTAACACTTACTGAAAATGGTGAATATGTTTATAAAACTGCACATGAAGTTATAAGTAAACTTAAAGAGGTTGAAACAACTTTAGGAGATCAAAAACATAAACCGACTGGAAAATTAACTATTACAACGGTTAGAAGTTTTGGAACTCATTGGTTAACACCAAGAATCCAAGAATTTATGGAGTTAAATCCAGAAATCGAAGTAGAATTAATTTTTGATGATAAAGAGTTAGATTTAAGTACAAGACAAGCTGATATTGGAATATTTATGAGAAGGCCAAAACAGCTTAATTATATCCAAAGAAAATTGATGGATATTAATTATCATATTTATGGATCTACTAAATATTTTGAAAAATACGGGATGCCAAAAACTCTTAGTGATTTGAATAAACATAAATTTATTTCATTTGGTAGAGGTGCACCATCTCCAGTATTTAATCCTGATTGGGCATTAAAATTGGGTATGAAAGATAACAAGAAAAGAAAAACTGTAATGAGAGTAAATAGTGTAATGGGTTTACTTTTGGCTGTTGAAAGTGGAGTAGGTCTTGCTGCTCTACCAGATTATATTGTATCTTTATCAAACAATGTAATTAAAGTTCTACCAAAGGTTGAAGGTCCAATTACTGAGGCACACTTTGTATTTCCTGAGTCTCTCAAAAATGTTGCTAGAGTAACTATCTTTAGGAATTTTCTTTATAGTAAAATTTCAGAATTTAAGTCTTAAAATATCAATAAAAATAAGGATAAGGGTGCGTCAATATTGAGATTGATAATCATTCTCATTGCGAATAGTTCTCAGAACTATTATAAAAATAAAAAACTAACATAGAGAGCGATTATGAAAAAAATGACAATTTCTGCGTTAATTTTATCCTTATTTATATCGACTTTCGCGATAGCAAATGAGGTAAATATCTTTAATGCAAGACACTATAAAGCAGATGCTGAACTTTATAGTAAATTTACAGCTGCCACTGGAATTAAAGTAAATTTAATTAACGGTAAAGCTGGCGCCTTAGAAAAAAGAATGATTGAAGAAGGAGCAGATTCTGCTGCAGACTTATACATTACAGCTGATGCTGGAAGATGTGGTGCTTTTAAAGCAAAAGGAATGACTCAATCAGGATTAGTTTCATCTACAATTAAATCATCAGTGCCTAAGAGTTTTAGAACTACACACTGGGTTGGAGTAGCAAAAAGAGCAAGAATTGTTTACTACTCACCAGAAAGAGTAAGTGGTGCTGAATTATCAGGATTAACTTATGAAAGTTTAGCTGATCCAAAGTGGAAAGGCAGAATTGCAATTAGAGCTTCTAGTAACATTTATAATAAATCTCTTGTAGCTTCATTAGTTAAAAATAACGGAAAAAAGGCTGCAGCTGAGTGGGCTAAAGGAGTTGTTGCAAACATGGCTAGAGATCCAAAAGGAAATGATAGAGCACAAATTATGGCTGTAGCAGCTGGTGAAGCTGATATTGCTGTTGCAAATACTTATTACTTAGCTTTGATGTTATCAGGTAATAAAGGTCCAGAACAACAGGAAGCTGCAAAAAAAGTTAAAGCATTTTTCCCAAATCAAAATGATAGAGGAACACATATGAATATTAGTTGTGCTGCTTTAGTAAAAGGTGCACCTAACAAAGCTAATGCAATTGCACTTGTTGATTTCTTATTGTCACCAGAAGCTCAAGAACATTTTACAAATAATACATTTGAGTTTCCAATGATTGCAGGCGTTTCACCAAGTCCATTAGTAGTAAACAATTTAGGTTTAGATTTTAAACAAGATCTGACAACAAGTGTTGCTAGTTATGGGGCAAAGCAAGCTGATGCCTTAGAAGTAATGACTGCTGCTGGTTGGAAATAACATTGAAAGTTAAAAAAAAATTTATGTCTGAAGTTAATTTAAATAAATCAGCCGATGCATGCATACCATGTGCAGAGGAGTGTAAAAAAATTAGCAAAAGAATAAATAAAAGAAAATTATCAGAGATAAGTACTAAAGATTTTCCGCACATTTCAAAAGTATTCAATATCTGACTTTTCTTAATGAAAGTGCCTATGTATTTTTCGTAGGCACTTTTAAAAATATTTAAAGAGACTATATGGGTCATTTAAACTACAATTATCTCTATGTTTTCAAACAAATTTAATATCTGGTTTTTAAGTTCTCTGCTTATTTCCTTGCTTGTTATAATCCCTATTTTGACAGTTTCTTTAAGCTTTTTTGAGGATACTTCTCGATATTTTGACATACTTAAAAAAACTTTTTTGTTTGAATATATTTTTAATTCTTTGTCACTTTTAATTGGTGTCTTAATACTAACTTTTTTTCTAGGTGTTGGATCTGCTTACGTAGTCTCTTTTTACAAATTCCCATGTGTTAACTTCTTTAAATGGGCATTAATTTTATCTTTTGCTATACCACCCTATATTTATGCATATTCTTTATTTGCATTTTTTGACAATTATGGCACTGCATTTACAATATTAAAGACTTTATTTGGTGATGGTGAGTACAATAAAAGTATACCAAAGTTTGATGGAATGTTTGGTTTAATATTATCTATTTCATTTTCTCTTTATGCCTATGTTTATATTCTTGCAAGATCTTCTTTTTTATATCAATCACAAAATTTAATAGACCTTGGAAGAAATTTAGGTTTTTCAAAATTTAAATCTTTTTATTCAATAATATTACCAGCCGCTAGACCTGCAATAGTTGCTGGTCTCTCTTTAGTTGCAATGGAAACACTAGCGGAGTTTGGGGCGGTAGATTTTTTTTCAGTTAATACGTTAACAACTGGCATATATAATGCTTGGATAACTTTTGATGATTTAGCTTTTGCTAATCGTATATCATTTTTTCTCTTGTTATTTATATTTATTCTTTTTCTGACTGAAAATTTATCTAGAAAAAAAGCAAGATATCACTTGGATACAAAAGGTGGTTTTAAACAAAAAGAAAAAATAAAACTTTCTGGAACAAATTCTTTTTTTGCATTTTTGTTTTGTTTTTTATTGTTCTTTCTAAGTTTTCTATTTCCATTAGGGCAAATGCTTTATTGGACAATAAAATTTCCAGAAAATTTCTTTGACATAAATGTAATAAATCTTTTATTAAATACACTTTATTTAGTAGGATTATCAAGCTTGGTTCTAATAATGTTTGCTTTAATTTCTAATTATGGAAATCGAGTTTCGAGAAATAAAACATTAAATTTTTTATCCACATTGTCGATTTCAGGTTATGCTATACCAGGTGTTATTTTAGCCGTTGCTTTTATAACTTTTATTGCCTGGTTTGATGAAAATATAATTAAATCATTAGGCTTTTTATCAATTAAAAAATTATTTATTGGATCTATTTTAGGTTTAGTTATTGTTTATTTTGTTCGTTTTTACTCACTTGCTTTTAATGGAATAAAATCAGGATATGAAAAAATAAACGTTTCAGTTGATGAGAGCGCATACCTCCTTGGCTATTCAAAAAGAAAAACGTTTATGAATATTCATGTACCATATTTAAGAAATTCATTATTATTTGTGGTTATTTTAATATCTCTTGAAATAATTAGAGAATTACCAATTACCTTGGTTCTACGCCCGTTTAACTTTGAAACATTCGCAACTACCGCTTATATCTCAGCATCAGAGGATATGCTTGAAGCAGCAGCAGTACCATCATTATTTTTAATTTTAATTGCTGCCTTTTTTATTACAATAACGTCAAATTATATTTTAAAAGAGAATAATGGCTAATAACTTTTTAGAAATAAATAATGTTGATTTCAAAGCGGGTGGAAAAACAAAAGTTAAAAATGTGTCCTTTTCAGTTCAAAATGAAGGAGACATTATTTGTCTTCTAGGACCTTCAGGAATAGGAAAAACTACGATTTTAAGAACAATCGCTGGATTAGAAAAAATTAATAATGGTTCTATAATTATCAATAATAAAACTATATCTTCAAAAAAAATTCACATTGAGCCAGAGGATCGAAATATTTCACTTGCCTTTCAAGACAATAGTTTATTTCCGCACTATAATGTCGAAAAAAATATATTAATTGGTACAGAAAAAAAAAATAAAAAAAAAATTAAAATAAATGCAAAAGAAATAGTAGAATTTTTAAATTTAAAAAAAATATTAAATAAATATCCACATGAGATTAGTGCTGGTGAAGCGCAAAGATCGTCACTAGCAAGAGCTTTAGTTTCGAATCCAGACTTATTATTATTAGACGAGCCATTGTCTAATGTAGACCAAAGCTTTAAAGAAGAAATTCAAGTCGAATTAAAACAATTATTAAGTAAATCTAAAATAACAACTATAATTGTGACACACGACTCATACGAAGCGTTTTACCTAGGAAGTAAATGTGGAATAATATTAAATAAACAACTTAAACAATTTGATGATCCTTATAATGTTTATCATTTTCCTAATTCAGTAGAAGTTGTAAATTTTTTAAATAGAGGAATTTTAATTCCTGCAAAAGTAACCAGCGAAAATAGTTTAGAAAATAAAGATCTTGGAACAATTAAAGGTAATTTTGTTAAACACTATCCAAATGGATCAGAGGTAAAACTTTTATTACAGCCAGAAGATTTAGAACATGATGATAAAAGTAATTTAAAATTAGAAGTCGTTGATCGTAAATTTAGAGGAACAAATTTTATTTATACTTTAAAAACACCAAGCGAGTTACAAATTCCTGTATTTGTTCATTCACACCATATTCACCAGCATGAAATAGACGAAAAATTTGGTATTAAACGACCAATTCACATTGACCACATTGTTTGTTTTTAAGTAATATTATACTTTAAAAATATATTCATGGATAAAGATTTACCAAGTGGCACTAAAGTTGTAGTTATTGGAGGCGGTGTAGCTGGAACATCGTGTGCATATCATTTAGCTAAATTCGGCTGGAAAGATGTTGTCCTGTTGGAAAGAGATCAGTTAACATCTGGAACCACATGGCATGCAGCTGGTTTAATGGGTCAATTAGGGGCTTCATCTACTATTACAAAGTTAAGAAAATATACTTTGGATCTTTATCAAGAATTAGAAAAGAAAACTGAATTATCTATAGGATTGAAACAAAATGGAGCAATTACAGTAGCTACCACAAAAGAGAGAATGCAAGAATTGTTGAGACAAGCAACTACCGCTCAACTATCAGATGTTGAAGTGCATGTTTTAGATAAAAAAGAAACAAAAGATTTATATCCTGTTGTAAATAATGATGACATTATTGGAAGTGTTTTTATGCCAAAAGATGGTCAAGCTGATCCAGTAGGCGTAACCAATGTTTTAGCAAGAGCTGCTAGAATGGAAGGAGCACAAATTTTTGAAAAAACTCCAGTAACAAAAATTCTTGTTAAAAATAATTCTATAGTTGGAGTTGAGACTGATAAAGGAAAAATTGATTGTGAATATGTTGTTTTAGCAACAGGTATGTGGTCTAGACAAATTGGGGAAAAAATGAATGTGAGTATTCCATTGTATCCCAATGAACATTTTTATGTGATCACGGAACCAATGAAAGATTTACCAAAAAACTTACCAGTTTTAAGAGATTATAATAATTGTCTCTATCTTAAAGAAGACGCAGGTAAAATGTTAGTTGGAATTTTTGAACCAAATGCAAAACCAGCCTTTAAAAATACTGGTGTTGTGCCAGATGATTTTTCCTTTGGTGAATTACCAGATGATTTTGATCATTTCGAACCTTATTTACAAAAATCATTTCACAGGTTGCCTATGTTGGAAAATGCAGGTATTAGAAAATTTTTCTCTGGCCCTGAGTCATTTACTCCTGATACCCAATATCTTTTAGGTGAAACTCCTGAGATTAAAAAACTTTTTACATGTTGTGGTTTTAATAGTATTGGAATTGCAAGTTCAGGAGGTGCTGGAAGAGTTACTGCAGAATGGATGATTAATGGACACATTAATGAAGATTTATTTTCATTAGATATTAAAAGATTTCAAAAATTTCATTCATCAAAAAAATTTATAATGGAAAGAGTGACAGAAACACTTGGTGATTTATATGGAATGCATTGGCCATTTAAACAGCATAAAACATCAAGAAACCAAATTGTATTACCCTACCAAGAGGAGCTAAAAAAATTAGGAGCTTGTTTTGGAACCTCAGGTGGTTTTGAAAGACCTATGTGGTATGCTTTAAAAGGTGAAAAGGCTGATTACAATTATAGTTTTGGTTATCAAAATTGGTATCCATCAGCTGAATATGAGACTAAAAATACCAGAGAAAACGTAGGATTATTTGAGTTATCTCCTTTTTCAAAATTTGACCTTGAAGGTCTAAATGTTCACGAAGAATTACAAAAAATATGTACTGCAAACATAAAGGATGTTGAGGGTAGAGCAACTTACACCCAGATGTTAAATGATGATGGAGGAATAGAGACAGATGTTACTGTTACTTGTCTTGAAAAAAACCATTTTAGAGTGATAGGTCCAGCAGCAACAAGAGAACATGATAAATTTCATATAAAAAAATATATTTCAGAAGAGGTCAATTTCAAAGATTTAACAGAAGACTTAACATGCCTAGGATTATACGGACCAAAATCAAGGAATTTACTATCTAATATCAGTAATGATGATTTTACAAATGAAGGCATAAAATTTAGTCATGGAAAATTTGTTACTATTGACGGAGTTAAAGTCTGGGCTCAAAGATTATCTTATGTAGGTGAAATAGGGTTTGAATTATATACAAACATAGAGAAAAGCAAAAAATTATTTTTAGCTATTATTAAAGAAGGTAAAAATCATGGCTTATCACTGTGTGGAGCTCATGCAATGGATATTATGAGAATGGAAAGTGGTTTTTTACATTGGGGACATGATATATCGCCTGAAGAAAATCAATATCAAGCAGGACTTAAATTTGCAATCAGTTATAAAAAAAATATAAATTTTGTTGGAAAAGAAGCATTATTAAAAATTAAAGATCAGAACCCCACAAAATCATTAGCTATGATGGTGTTGAAAGATAACAGACCTGGAGAACCTTTGTTACTTCATGAAGAGCCAATTTACTTGGATGATAAAATAATTGGCAGAACAACATCAGGAAACTATTCATTTAATTTTAAAAAAAATATCTCATTTGGTTATGTCAACTCTGGAAATACTATCGAAAATTTGGTCAATAAAAATTTATCTATTGAAGTTGAAAAGAAAAAATACCCTGTAACAATAATCAAAAAACCCTTAAATCAAAAAAATATAAAAGATATTTAATGTTAAAAATAATTTCAAAAAAAAATAGGGCTGCAGAAATTATTTGTAATCTTAATAAAATTGACAATAAGCAATTAAAAGAAATTAAGTCTACACTTGATAAGTATGGAATGATTTATTTTCCTAAACAAAAACTTAGTTCCAAGAATTATCTTAATTTTGCAAAAAAATTTGGTAAACCAGCTAATTATCCAAGATTGAAAGGTTTAAATAAAAAATATCCCCAAATAACTGTTGTACAACGTAAATCTACTGACAAAGGACCTAGCTTTGGTGAACAATTTCACACAGACTCCTCTTATACAAAAAAACCGCCTAGATACACGATGTTACTTTCTAAACTAGTACCTAAAAAAGGTGTTGCTAATACTGACTTTTCTTCGCAGTACTTAGCTTATGAAAAATTATCAAAAAATTATAAAAATAAGCTTAAAAAATTAAAAGGCATCTACTCTTCACATGGACCAATATCAATCACAACAGTGGAGAGAGAAAAAGAAAAAGGAAAAATATCTAAAGAACTGATTTCCAGACATAAAATAATAAGAACTATTAAAAATAAAAAAACTATATACTGTAGCCCAGGACACTTTTTAAAATTTAATAAATATATGACTAAACAAAAAAAAGACTTAAAGAAGTTCTTATTTAATCATCAGACAAAAAAAACCTTTCAATATTCATTAGAATGGGAAAAAGATCAGCTCGCTATTTGGGATAATAGAGCCATGCTCCATCAGGCTACACCGTTTAAAGGTAATAGAATACTTCATAGAATAACAATACTTTAATAAAATGTATTCAATATTTCTTGGGTTAACACCTTTTATCTTTATCACACTATTTGGTTTTATTTTTGGAAAACTTAAAATTTTTGATTTAGGTCATGCAAAAGTTTTAAATTTGTTTTTATTCTATGTAGCGGTCCCTGCCTTAATAATTAAATTTGTTGCTCAAAGTGAAATCGCCCAAGTCGATATAAAACAGATAGTTTCATATTTTTTAATGCAAGGAAGTCTTGGGGTTTTAACATTTTTATTAACATCAAAGTTTTTTAAAAGACCTATTCCAGAATCTATTATATGGGCATTAATGGTAGCACTATCAAATCATGTAACATTATTATTACCTATTACAAAAATCTATTTTGGAACTGAAGTAATTACTCAAGTAACAAGTATAATATTAATGGATGGGGTTATTTTATTATCTGTAATTGCTTTTTTTTTAGAACTTACTACTAAAAAAAATATTCGATTAACTTCATTTATAAAGAACATAGTTCTTAATCCAATGATATTTTCAATCTTAATTGGTCTTTTACTATTTGCGTTTAAGATAAATATCGATGATACGCCAATAGACTACGTTCTTTCTGTTTTGGCAGCTTGTGTTTCTCCTATAGGACTTTTCGCAATTGGTATCACATTATCTTTTTACACACATAAAGTTATTAATAAACTAACTGCTTCTGTATCTATATTGAAATTAGTAGTTTCCCCAATCATCCTCTTGATAATTGGCTTTATTATATTTGATGCTGGACAACCTGAAAAAATTCCTGGTGCTTTTTTTGTTAGTGTTGCACCATGTGGTCATACAGCTGTAGTATTATGTTCTGCCTATAATGTAAGTCCTGAAAATATAATAAAAGCCCTATTTATCTCAACTTTTGCTTCATTTGCTACCATATTTTTTGCTATTAAATATTTAACAGTTTAGTTTGAAATTTATTTATTATATTTTTTCTTTGAAATAAATGTTCTTCAGGGTTGCATCATACATAACAATTTTATTAATATTAAACATTATTTTATTCCATAATTTTTTTTTAAAAAAATTTTTTGTATTTAGTTTACAAAAAATTGCTGAAAAAAAAATTTTTATAGAAAACGTTGATTTAAATTTAGAGAGAAAATTAATAATTTTAAATAATGTTAAAATTTATAACTCTGAGGATTTTTCCTACAAATATTTTTTTACGTGCAAAAAAATTATTGTTATGCCGAAATTTAATACAATATTAAAAAATCTAGTAGAATTCCAAAATTTAACATTTTATCAGCCTACTATTTTTTTAGAAATTGAAAGTCAATTAATTGATGACAATAAGGTTTCTGTTAATAAAGATAATATTGAGCAAGCAGAAAAATCTCTACCTTCTTATGAACCAAAAATTTATCCAAAAAAAAAGAATGACCAAAATATTCTAATTAAGAAAATTATTACTTATGAACCAAAAGTATATTTTAAATATGCAAATATTTATAAAATAGAAAATTTAGATTTGACAGAAATGGAAATAAGTAATGTAGGTAACTCTGAAGAAAGTTCACAACATTTTAAAGATGTATTTAAATTAATATTATTGGATTTCTATTTTAAAATACCAAATTTTGAAATAAAAAAAGATTTAAAAAAAATATATAAACTCTAAAGTTTTATACATTAGATTTGAGTTGCTGTTAATTAAAAAAGATTTGATAGAATTTTATTACCACATTCTGTTGTATTGCTTCCACCACCTAAATCTTTAGTTCTATTTTGTTTATTTAGTAATGTCTTTTCTATTGAATTTACTATTCGCGCAGCAGCTTCTTTTTCACCTAAATAATCTAACATCATAGCGCCAGACCAAATTTGACCAATTGGATTTGCAATACCTTTTCCAGCAATATCAGGCGCTGATCCATGAACAGGCTCGAATAAAGAGGGATGTTTATTTGTTGGATTAATATTTCCTGATGGAGCAATACCAATTGTTCCTGTGCATGCTGGACCTAAATCAGATAAAATGTCTCCAAATAAATTCGATGCTACGACAACATCAAACCACTCTGGTGTTAAAACAAATCTTGCAGCTAAAATATCAATATGAAACTGATCTGTTTTAATCTCAGGAAAATTTTTTTTATTTTCATAAAACCTTTGGTCCCAATATGGCATAGTTATAGAAATACCATTTGATTTTGTGGCATTAGTTAATTTTTTTCTATCTCTTGTTTTTGCTAATTCAAATGCAAATTTTTGAACTCTATCTATTCCATGTTTAGACATTATAGTTTCTTGTATAACAATTTCTCTTTCGGTATTTTGATACATTTTTCCACCTACCGAAGAATATTCGCCTTCTGTATTTTCACGAACTATCATCATATCTATATCACCAGGTTTTTTATTTGCTAAGGGTGCGTTTACTCCTTCAAATAATTTTACTGGTCTTAAATTGATAAATTGATCAAATTCCCTTCTAAATTGGAGCAGGGAACCCCATAAAGTAATATGATCTGGGTATTTATCTGGCATACCTACTGCTCCAAAAAATATTGCATCATGATTACCAATTTGTTGTTTCCAATCATCAGGTAGCATTTTTCCATGCTTTTCATAATAATCGCATGATGAAAAATCAAATTCATCTATATTTAATTTAAATTGATGTTGATTTGCTACTTCTTTAAGTATTTTTAAAGCCTCTGGAACAACTTCTTTTCCAATACCATCTCCAGCAATTGAGGCGATTTTGTATTCTTTCATCCTTACTTAGTAAAAGTATCGTTAAATTGTTTAGCTACTCTTACAAAAGTAGTACATTTACTAAGTTGTTTAAGAGAAGGGGCTCCCACATATGTACAGCTACTTCTAACACCACCAAGAATATTATTTATAGTATCTTTAATTTTTCCTCGATATTTAATTCTCACTGTTCTACCCTCACTACTTCTATAGTCTGACAAACCCCCGTAATGTTTCTTATTTGCTATGTCAGAACTTGATCCGTAAAATTCAATAAATTTATGACCATTTGATTTTATTAGCTTACCTTCACCTTCATCGTGACCAGCAAACATTCCTCCAAGCATCACAAAATCTGCACCACCACCGAAAGCTTTTGCGACATCACCCGGACAAGTACAACCTCCATCAGCAATTATATGTGCCCCTAAACCATGGGCAGCATCAGCACATTCAATGACGGCACTTAACTGAGGATAACCAACACCTGTTTGAATTCTTGTAGTACAAACACTACCTGGTCCAATTCCAACTTTTACAATATCTGCTCCTGATAATACTAATTCTTGCGCCATATCAGCTGTTACCACGTTACCAGCAATAATAGTTTTAGTAGGATATTTATCTCTTACAGATTTTAAAAATTTACTAAAGTGCTCAGAATAACCATTAGCAACATCAATGCAGATAAATTTTATGAAACTATATTCTTTTAAAATTTTATCTAAATTTTCAAAATCTTCTTTTTTTATTCCTATACTTAAAGCAATATTTGGATGAATAGATTTTATTTTTTTGAATTTTTTTATTTTTTGAATATTATGCTGTTTAGTTAAACAAGTGATCATTCCGTATTCAGAAAGCTTTTCAGCTACACCAAGTTCACCAACACCATCCATATTTGAGGCCATTATAGGAATTCCAGACCACTCATTATTACTATACTTAAATCTATAAGTTCTTTTTAGATTTACATCTTTACGACTTTGAAGAGTACTTCTTTTAGGTCTAAAAAGTACATCTGAGTAGTCTAATTTTAGTTCTTCTTCAATTCTCACGAGTCCGAATTTATACAGGGGCTCAAAGCAAATTCAAATTAATTATTAATATTGATGCAGCGTTTTCATTGGCTTTAATTTAAAAAATACATATTATTAGTCATGTTTAATGGTTTTAAGTCAAAGTACGTAAAGGTAAAAAAGGGCAAGGTTTTTTGTAGAGTTGGTGGTGAAGGTCCACCATTACTTTTACTACATGGATATCCACAAACACATTTAATGTGGCACAAAACAGCCCCTGAGTTATCTAAAAGATTTACAGTGGTTGCTGCAGATTTAAGAGGATATGGAAATAGTCTTGCTCCAGAATCAGATAGCAAACATTACAACTACTCAAAAAGAGAAATGGCAAGTGACATGAAACAGATGATGATAAAATTAGGATTTAAAAAATTTTTTGTTGCGGGACATGATAGAGGTGGAAGAGTTGCTCACAGGTTAGCAAGAGACCATAGAAAAAATATAATAGCTCTTAGTGTTTTAGATATTTGTCCAACATTAGATATGTACGAACTAACGACGAGAGATTTCGCAAAAGCTTACTTTCATTGGTTTTTTTTAATACAACCAAAATGGTTACCTGAGAAAATGATAATGAGCGATCCACGTAAATGGATGAAAAGTTGTTTAGATAAATGGTCAGGCAATCACAAATTTGGAAAAGTTGAAGAAAATTATTTAAAATGTTTCAAGCAGCCAAAAAGAATTCATGGATCTTGTGAAGATTATAGGGCATCTGCGACTATTGATTTGGATCATGACAAAAAAGATAGAAAGAAAAAACTAAATATTCCAGTCCAAGTGTTATGGGGAAGTAAGGGAGTAATTGGAAAGCAGTTCAAACCATTAAAAATTTGGCAAAGATATACTGAAAAAAAAGTTATAGGTTATCCTATAAACTCAGGTCACTTCATTCCAGAGCAAAATCCAAAGGCAACTATTAAACATTTAACTGATTTTTTTTTGAAGAAAATTAAGTAATTAGCCTTACTTGATGTGATCAATAATCGCGCATAACATTCTTGATAAAATTAAATTCACCTTTAAATATATCAAATGTCTTCTTTACTTAAAAATTCAGAATTAACCTCAGAAAAAGCAGATAGCATTGTTTCTGAAACTCTAAATAATTGTGATGATGGTGAGCTTTATATAGAGGATACAAAATCTGAGACAATTATATTAGATGATAACAAAATTAAAAGTTCAAATTATACATCTGACTTAGGTTATGGTTTTAGAGCTGTAACAGGTGATACAGTTGCTTATTCTCATTCAAACGAAATTTCTGAAAAATCATTAAAAAATTCTAGCGAAAATCTTAAGTCAACTTTAAAAAATAATAGCGGAACATATAATTCAGAAATTAAAAAAACTAATCAGAAGCTTTATAAAGACGTTGATCCAATTGAGAGCAAGTCAATGAAATCAAAAATTGAATTGCTGAACAATATGAATGAATATGCCAGATCAAAAGATAGCTCAGTTAAACAAGTAACAGCTAGCCTTCTAGCAGAAAAGAAAAATGTTGAGATCATTAGATCTGGAGGAGAATTATTATCAGATAATAGACCTTTAGTTAGAATAAATATGTCAGTAATGGTTGAAAAGAATGGTAGAAAAGAAACTGGTGTTTTTGGTATTGGTGGAAGACAGGATTATGATGAATATCTTAAAAATGATAATTGGAAAAAAGTTTGCGATGAAGCTTTTAGAATTGCAAGTACAAATATAGAAAGCAAACCTTCTCTTGCGGGAGAAATGAAAGTTGTTCTCGGACCTGGATGGCCTGCAATTTTAATTCATGAAGCTGTAGGTCATGGACTAGAAGGTGATTTTAATAGAAAAAAAACTTCAGCTTTTCATGATTTAGTTGGTAAAAAAGTTGCGAGCGATGGAGTTACAATAATCGACGACGGAACATTAGATAATAGAAGAGGTAGTTTAAATATTGATGATGAAGGAACGCCAACAGAAAGAACAGTTTTAATTGAAAATGGTATCTTAAAAAATTTTATGCAAGATAGACTAAATGCAAGACTTATGAATACAAAATCAACTGGAAATGGAAGAAGAGAGAGCTATAAACATGTCGTGATGCCTAGAATGAGAAATACGATAATGTTAGGTGGATCAAACACCCAAGAAGAAATGATTAAGTCAGTAGATAAAGGTATTTTTGCCGTAAGTTTTGGTGGTGGTCAAGTTGACATTACCTCTGGAAAATTCGTTTTTAACTGTACAGAAGCTTATGAGATTATAAATGGAAAAATTGGATCTCCAATTAAAGGAGCTACTTTAATTGGTGATGGACCATCTTCTTTAAAAGAAATTTTAATGGTTGGAAATGATATGATGTTAGATCCTGGCATTGGAACATGCGGTAAAGCTGGACAGGGTGTACCAGTGGGTGTTGGACAACCATCTTTACTTATTAATAATATGACTGTTGGTGGAACTCAACTCTAAAAAAATGATTAAAGATCAAGAGTATCTAAAAAAAATTGCAGATATATGCCTTAGTAAATCAAAAAAATTAGGTTCATCTGATGCAAATATATTAGTACAAAGTTCTGTTTCAGAAAATGTAAATGTAAGGAATAAAAAACTTGATGGATCTGAAAGGTCTGAAAATCTTGGAGTAGTCCTTACAACTTATTTAGGTAAAAAAAAGTCCTCAATAGCCTCATCAAATCTTAAAGAAAAAAATTTAGATGAGCTAGTAAATAGATGCATTGAAACAATGAAGATTACACCTGAGGATGAATATAATTCATTACCAGATAAAGACCTCCATTTTAAGGGATTAAAAGACTTAGACTTGTATGATGAAACTCATTTAAACAATGAAGACAAGATTAATTATATAAAAGAGGCAGAAGAGGAAGCTTTTTCCAATGATAAAATAATAAATACTAATGGATCAGGATTTGGTGAGAACAAATCAAATTTTTTATTAGCCAATTCAAATGGATTCGCTGATGGATATAAAACTTCACAATTTACTGCATACTGTGAAGTTGTTTCAAAAAGTAATGGAAGCATGGAAAGAGATTATGAATATACGAGTAAAAGGTTTTATAGCGATATTTTGAAACCTAAACAACTTGGATCTATTGCAGCGGAACATGCAGTAAAGAAATTAAATCCAAAAAAAATAAAAAGTGAAAAAATTAGTCTAATATTTGATAAAAGAATTTCAAAAAACTTTCTATCTATTTTTGCAAGTGCAATATCATCAAGTGCAATCGCAAAAGGTACTACATTTTTAAAAGATAAATTAAATCAACAAGTTTTTAACTCTGAAATAAATATACAAGATCATGGCAATATAAGAAAAGCCAATGGATCTCGTTACTTTGATAGTGAAGGTATAGCTGTAGTTAACCTTGATTTGATAAAGAACGGTATTCTTCAAGACTATTTAATCGATACTTACAATGGTAAAAAAATAAATAGAAAATCTAATGGTAGGGCAAGCGGCACAACAAATTTATATTTTCAAAATGGATCAAAAACATTTGAAGATCTAATTAAATCAGAAAATAAAATCTTGTATATTAAAGAGACTATTGGACATGGTACAAATATTATTAACGGTGATTATTCTGTAGGAGCGTCAGGTATGATGATCGAGAATGGGGAATTTTCATATCCAGTAAGTGAAATTACAATTGCTGGAAATTTAAATAATATTTTTAAAAATATAACTTTAGCCGACGATTTGGAATTTAATTATGCAACGAATTCACCGACAATGATGGTTGAAGGTATGGTTGTAGGTGGAAAATAATTTCTAAATGAAAAAAATAATAACCATTTTTTTTGCAATTTTTTTGATTACCAACTCATCAAACTCTAATGAATACGAAATAAGATTAAATAACTTATTTGAAAAATTAAAAATTCAAAACCACTCAATTGCAATTGATACAGAGATGAAAATTTGGGATATTTGGACAAAACATCCCACTAATCAAAATTTAACTTCTTTGCTATCAAGAGGAACAAAATTTATGAATCAAGAACAATATTCAGTTGCTGTAGATATATTCACAACAGTAATTAAAAAAGATCCTGCTTGGGCAGAAGCTTGGAATAAAAGAGCAACTGTCTTTTATTTAATGGGCAAATATCAAGATTCTCAAAATGATATAGACAAGGTATTAAAACTAGAGAAAAGACATTTTGGAGCATTATCAGGACAGGGTCTCGTTCAAATTAAGTTAAAAAATTACGAGAAGGCTTTAAAGAGTTATGAAAAAGTAAAAGAGATTTATCCGTCCATGAGGTCACCACAAATAATGATACCACAGATTAAAGAGTTGATTAAAAATCAATCTGTGTAAATGAAAAAACTGCTAATAATTTTTTTTATCAATATTTTTGCAGTTAATTCTGCTTATTCTGTAGAAGAAGTCCTTACTTCTTTAAAAGAGGGAGGAAAAATAATTTTTATTAGACATGCGCTTGCACCGGGGAGTGGAGATCCAGAAAATTTTGATTTAAATGATTGTTCTACCCAAAGAAATTTAAATCAAAGAGGAATTGAACAGTCAAAAATTATTGGAGGTATATTTAATAAAAACCAGATTAAAATTGAAAATGTCTATTCAAGTGAATGGTGCAGATGTATAGACACAGCTAAATTTGCTTTTAAAAATTATGAAACATTTAGTGCACTAAATTCTTTTTATGATATTAGATTTGAAGCAAATGAAGAGAGGCAAATAACTCAACTAAAAGAGTTTATTAATCAATGGAATGGTAAAGAAAATATAATTTTTGTTACTCATTTTGTTGTTATATCTTCAATGCTAAATATAGGGACTTCTTCAGGAGAAATAGTAATAACCGATAAGAATTTAAATATTATTGGATCAATTGATACTTTGTAATATATTAATTTAAGATTTATGAAAACAATATTTATTATAGGATCAAAAAAGCATACTTTAAAATACACTAGAAAAATGCCTGAAGGCGAAGTAAAAAAAATGAAATCTTTTGTTACTAATAAAGGTCAAAAGTTAGAAAAAACATCCAAGTTTAAAATTCTAAATATTTCAGACGAAAAAACAGCAAGAGTGTTTAAGATCAGTTTATAATATTTAATCCAGAAATAGAAACTAAATGAAGAAATCTAAAAGAAGTAATGTAGACCCATTTATTGTAATGGATGTAATGGAGTCTGCTAGAAAAGCAGAAGCTAAGGGCAAGCATGTAATTCATATGGAAGTAGGTCAACCAGGAACACCAGCACCAAAGGTTGCCAAACAATTTATTTCGGATGAAATTTCTAAGAATGATCTTGGCTATACAGTTACTTTAGGTTTACCAGAATTACGAAATAGAATTTCTAAATTGTATGGAGATTGGTACAATATTGATTTAAACCCAGACAGAATAATTATAACAACTGGATCTTCAGGAGCATTTATACTTTCTTTTGCAGCATTATTTGATGTTGGAGATAGAGTAGGCATTGCCGCTCCAGGCTATCCTAGCTATAGACAAATTTTAAAGTCTCAAGATTTAATTCCAATTGATATTTTTACAGAGTTGCAAAATAAATTTCAGCCTATACCGAAAGATATTAAAGAAAATAATTTAAATGGTTTATTAGTTGCTTCTCCTGCAAATCCCACCGGTTCAATGCTTGATAAAAAAAAACTAGAAGAGCTTATTAATACTGCGCATGAAAATAAAGTGAGTTTTATTAGCGATGAAATTTATCATGGAATCCAATATGAAAATAATCCTACATCTGCATTAGAAATTTCAAATGAATGTTATGTTATAAATTCATTTTCTAAATATTTTTCTATGACAGGTTGGAGAGTAGGCTGGATGATTGTTCCTGAAGATCATGTGAGACAAGTAGAAAGATTATCTCAAAATCTTTTTATTTGTCCTCCTCATGTAAGTCAATTAACTGCTCTATCAGCAATGGATGCAAAAGAGGAATTAAATACAAATGTAGAGGTTTATAAAAAAAATAGATCAGTTTTGTTAGAAGAATTACCTAAGGCTGGTTTAAATAAATTTTCTCCCCCAGATGGTGCTTTTTATATCTACATTGATATTTCAGAGTATTCGAAAGATAGCCTTAACTTTTGTAAAGAAGTGCTTGATAAAGCAGGAGTAGCAATAACTCCTGGACTTGATTTCGATCAAAAAAGAGGAAATTCTACAATAAGGTTTTCATACGCTAGAAGCACTGAAGATATAATTGAAGGAGCAAATAGAATAAAAAAATTTATGAAAGAAGAGTATTTAAAATAATAATGAAAACCGCTGTTTTATTTGGCTCATCTGGGTTAATTGGATCTAATTTACTAGATAATTTAATCAACAATAATACTTACAACAAAATAAAAATATTTGTTAGAAAATTACCTTCTATTGATAATTCAAAAGTTGAGGTGATCAATACAGATTTTTTAGATTTAGACACTTTAAGAGAAAAATTAACAGGTGATGATTGTTTTTTTTGCATTGGTACAACTCACAAAGACACACCCGATAAAAACGAATATAGAAGAATAGAATATGACTTGCCTGTACAATTAGCAAATATTGCAAAATTTAATTCAATTAGTAATTTTATTTATGTCTCCTCAATTGGAGCAAACCCAAAAGCCTCAAGTACATATTTAAAAAATAAAGGTCAAGTAGAGGAGGAGCTAAAAAAGATTGGGTTTTCTAACCTAAGCATTATTCAACCTTCATTTTTAGTTGGCAACAGAAAAGACTTTAGAATTGTTGAGGTTTTAGGAATTCCAGTGATGAAATTTCTATCCTTATTCTTTTTTGGTGGATTTAAAAAATATACTCCAATAAAAGTTGAGATAGTTGTGAATGCAATGATCAAACTTGCCTCAGGAAATAATAGTGAGCAAACTTATTTATCTGATAGGTTGCAAGAGTTAGGATCTAACTAAATGAGAAAATCAATAATATCGATATCTTTTTTGATTTATATATTCTGTATTTTACCTTACTCTACTTCAATGGCTTATGAGGAATCTCAATATGATGTAGTGTATAAATCTGAAATATACGAAGTGAGACATTATAAAGAACGTCTAGTTGTCGAAGTTGTAAGTAGAAATGATGACAGTAGTTTTAGAAAACTTTTTAAATATATCTCGGGTCAGAATAATAAATCCCAAGAAATTAAAATGACTGTACCAGTAACACAGGGTGAGAAGGATAATGGATACTATATGCAATTTTATCTTCCATCAAAATTTACAAAAGAGAATGCGCCTATACCCACAAATTCAGATGTTAAAATCTCAACAATAGAAGAAGGTTTTTTTGCTGTAATAGAATATTCTGGAAGAGCCTCAGATAATAATTTCTTCAAACATAAGGAAATTTTAAATAAAAAACTCTTAGAGGATAAAGTAATCATTAAAGGACCTCCAATAAGAGCAACCTATAATGGTCCTTTTACTCTTCCTATGATGAGACGCAACGAAGCTATGTTTAAAGTTGAGTGGAGTAAATAGATTACATTTTGCCATATATATTAATTTCTATCACCTGATAGTTTAACTTCATTAATCAGAAAGGTATTTTATGAAAAAATTATTTCTAATTTTATTTGTATCATTTGGTTTAAACAGCTATGTTTTTGCTGATGGTCATGTAAAAAGAATTTTATCAACTAGTCAGACTGGTATGGGTAACGATATTGTTTATCCATCCGGAAAAGCAAAGATCACAGCTTTTGAATTTACTGTGCCCGTAGGAGGCCCTGTAGTTCCGCATACTCACTCGTTCCCTGTATTAATAATGATACAACAAGGAGAAATTGAACTTACTCAAGGTGGCAAAAGCTATGTTTATAAAGCTGGAGATGCATTTATTGAAGATGTAGGTGTGGCTCATGAATCTAAAAATATTGGAGATGTTCCTGTTAAAGCAATTGTTGTTGCTATGGGAGTTGAAGGTCAAAAAATTATGACCCCAGTAAAATAGAAAGAAAAAATATGGGGCAGTTATTTTTATATGCCCCATATCTCATTCTTTAAGCTATATTTTTTTACTCTCTTTTTTCAAGTGTCCTAATGTTTCCCCAGAATTTTTTCCTGATTTGATAACGTATCCACTTGTACCGTTGGCATTAGTTTCTACAGTTTTCAAATTTCGAAACATTAATTGATTTAGCCTAGCGTTCTTTGAGCCTCGGCTAAACGAACTTAAAACTCTGTGCATTCTTTTCATACACTCTCCTTGTTTGTTTTTCCAAAACTCGCTTTTAACCGATGCGATATCGGCCTCTTTTTCACCATGAGATATGGTATTAATAAAGTATCTTTTACAAATAATATTTTCAATTAGATAACTTATTATTATGACCAAACTGGGTTTTAAAATTGTTTAATACTTAGAGAATAACTAAGTCTGTCTTTTGATTACCTAGTCTTTCATTTCCTTTCTCAGTAACAATGTAAGTCTCACCTAGATTCATAGCTAACTCATTTTTACTATCCATTAGAATCATGTGCATAAAGAAAACATTTCCTGGTTGGATTACATAAGGATTGCCTGTGTAAAGCATTGGCCAATCCATCCAATTAGGGGAAAATGTTGCACCTAATGAATATCCACATGCATTCATCCGACAATCTTTATAACCTAAATTATCAAATATTTTTGCATGCATATCAAAAACCTCTCCAATTTTATTGCCAGGTTTTAATGTATTTTCACAATTTTTTAGTGCTTCTTCACAAGCCTCGTGCATTTCATAATGTTTGGGATTTGCTTTTCCAATCGGTATAGTTCTGAACATTGCAGAATGATAATGTCTATACGTACCTGCCCATTCAATAGTTAGTTGATCTACATCATTAAGTATTTGTTTTTCTGATTGATATCTACATAGTAGTGCGTTTTTACCAGAACCTATTATAAATTCATTTGCAGGATAGTCCCCACCTCCTTCAAAAATTACTCTATTCATTTCAGCAAGAATTTTACTTTCACTCACTCCCTTTTTAGCAAATTTCCAAACTTCATCTAAAGCTTTGTCGGCAAGAGTTGCTGCTTTCTTAACATAAACTATTTCTTCAGGAGATTTAATTACTCTGAGTTTTGTTATTAATTCAGATTTATCATCTAAAGAGCAAAAATTTTTTAATGATTTATTTAAATTAATTGCATTACGTCCAGTAAGTCCATAAGCTTCATACTCAATACCGATCTTTTTATCTTTTAAGTTAAGTTCGTTTAAGATTTGTTTTAGATCTTCTGTGGGATTAGAATCATCTTTATCAACCCAAATTTTTATATTTTCTATATTTGAAGTATTTTGTGCTTGTCTTAAATCAGGAGCTCTAGTTAATAATATTAAATTACCTTTTTGGTCTAATATTAAGGACTGAAAAAAAACATAACCAAATGTATCGTAACCAGTCAGCCAATACATAGACTCTTGTCTAAACATGATCAACGCATCTATTTTTTCCTCTTTTAATTTAGTAATAACTTTATTTTTTCTACTTTTGAATTCTTCTGAGGAAAAATGAAGACCCATTAATTGATAGTGGTTCTAACTGATCCGATTTTATCAACTTTGCCTATATATTCGCCCTTATTTTTTATTGGAACAACTCCTACCGTTGAGCCTGTGAACACGTAGAAATCTTTCTCTAATTTTACTTTTTCTTTCCTAATTTTATTTAAGACAAATTTTAAAGAATTAAGAGGGTTTATATAAACAGTATTTGTATTACCTTTGATATTTAAACCCTTATTATTTTTTAAATTTGTTTTTAAATTATTTAAATTTAATTTTTTAAACTTCTTTTTTGGTCCCGTAATAAATTTAATATTCACTCCAAAATCACTGCATAAATCACCTAAAAACTTAATACCTTTTTTCTTCTGTCTAAAACCTACTACCTCAATACAAGTACCCATATGGGTTATAAATTTTGTGACATTTTTTGGATTTAGCCTACCCTTGAAACCAAAAAAGGATTTTTTAATTATGTAATAAACTTCTACTTCAATACCGAGAGCATATTTATTTACCTTAACTTTACCTCCTGATTTAATAAGGTTTTTTTGAAATACGGTTGAATGGAAAGGTTCTTTTTCTTTTAACTTTTTTAACAGAGCAAAAATAGTTCCACCTGCTTTAAACCCTATTTTGCTATCATTAATTTTACTTTCACATAACATTCTTAATTTATGTGCAAGTTTAATATTTTTGCAAAACTTCTCTGGTATTGGATTGATTAATTTATTTTTGTTGTAGGCATTAACTAGTCTTTTTGAAACTGATTGGATATCATTTTTCATAGTAATAGATTATTGAATAACTGTCATTGGATCAAGTCTAGTTTGAAACCAATTAACTCTAAAGTCTAGATGAGGACCTGTTGATCTGCCAGTAGAACCTACTGTACCAATTATATCACCTTGTTTTATTAAGTCTCCAACGTCAACCATTACATTTTCTAAATGTGAATAGATTGTTGATATGCCATGGCCGTGATCCATTATGATTGTTCCACCAGTATAATAAAGATCATTTTCAGCCATTGTAACAACTCCAGTTCCAGATGACTTTATTGGCGTTCCTTTTTTTGCAGCAATATCTATTCCATAGTGAGGCCATCTTGGTTTACCATTTAGAATTCTTTGACTTCCATAAACTCCACTAATTATTCCTTTAACAGGCATAATGAATTTATTGCTAAAATAATTTAAATCTGAATTTATGGCTCTTGCTTCACCTATTTTTCCATTCTCTTTTTTTATTCTTTTGTATACAGACTCTGGGGGTGTTACTTTATTTTCAGGTAATCCATCTATTCTTTGAATGTTGTACTTTCTTTTAAATACACGTTTAGTAATTTTTTTAGTTTTACCATTTGAAATTTTTGTAATTAATATGTCGTATTTTCTATCTCTATCTATACCAAATACAAAGAAACCATTTTTGGATACTTTTATTTTTTTTTTATCAATTATAATTTTTGAACTTGGATCAGTTTTACCTAAAATATAGTGTCCTTGAATAAACTTACCAGTAAATTCAATCGCTAGAATGTTTGTTGGAAATAAAATTGCTATGATAAGCAATATTTTTTTCATTATTTTGCAGTCCACCCACCGTCTATTTTTATAGATGTTCCTGTTATCATTGCTGCAGCATCTGAAGCTAAAAAACAAACTGCAGTTGCTACGTCACTCTCTTTTGCGGCTTTACCCATAGGAATATTTCCTAGTGCTAATTTTTTAAAATCTTTATTTTTAAAAAATTTTTTCACCATAGGCGTTTCAACAAAGGTTGGCGCTACAGTATTTACTCTTATATTTTTTGTGGCGAGCTCTACACCCATACCTTTAGTTAGTCCTTCAATACCAAATTTAGTCATATTATAAACGTTTCTACCAGACATACCTACATGACCAAGTTGCGATGACATATTTATAATGGATCCACCTCTTTTCTTATTTTTTATCATCTTTTTTACAACTATTTGAGCAACATTAAATGCAGCTCTTAAATTTAAATCTATTAAATAATTTAAACTTTCTTGTTTCACTTTATCAAACGGTTCTGGAATATTAGTCCCAGCATTGTTTACTAAAATATCTATTATTTTTATTTTTTTTAATTTTTTACTTAAATCTTGGTAATCCATTACATCACAGTTTATTTTTATCAATTTACTTTTTACTTTTTTTATATCTTTTTCTAGTTTATCTAAATCCGAGGAAGTTCTGCTTAGTCCTATTATTGTTGCACCAGCCTCAGCCATTGCAATAGAACAAGCTCTACCTAAGCCTTTACCAGCCCCCGTTACAAGAGCATACTTATTTTTAAGATTAATTTTTTTTAAATACATTTAAATAAAAAGTTTTAAATCTGTGTAAATTAGTTCAACTGCCACAAACAATATAGCAAATAAACCAACCCATGCTATCCATTTATAATCTTTTATCCATTTGGAAATTAATGTTGCAGCTGTAGCCATCAAAATAATAGATAAAACAAGACCAAATATTAATAGATAATAATGATCTTTGGCAGCACCAGCAACACCGAGCACATTGTCTAAACTCATCGTAAAGTCAGCTAGCAAAACGGTCCAAATTGCTTTCAACATTGATGAGTTATCAACTTTAATATTTTCCTCACCACCACCTGAATTCTTAATTACATCGACATAAAGTTTATAAACTATGTAAAGAAGCAACAGACCACCTATAAGTCTTAAACCTGTGATTTGTAAAAGATAAGCGGTTAAAAGTGTTAATAAAATTCTTAGTATTACTGCTCCGCCAATGCCCCAAAAAATAATTTTTTTTCTTTGTTTTGGTGGAAACTTAGAGGCAACCATTCCAATGATAATGGCATTATCTCCAGCTAAAATTAAATCTATAAAGATTATTTGAAAAAAAATTGTTATTTCTTCGGTCATCTAGCATCTTCTATTATCATATCTGCTGCTTTTTCAGCAATCATAATAGTAGGTGCATTAGTATTTCCTGAGGTTATTGATGGCATGACAGATGCATCAACAATTCTTAAATTTTCTAAGCCATGAGCGACTAATCGGTCAGATACAACTGCATTTTCGTCAGTCCCCATTCTACATGTGCTCACAGGATGAAAAATAGTACTACAAAATTTTCCAGCCTCTTTTGCCAATTCCTCATTATCCGTAATATGAATTCCAGGCCTATATTCTTCAGGCTCATACTCTTTATAAGCTTTTGAATTCATAACAATATTTCTTGTGATTTTTAATGCTTTACCTGCAATTTCTCTGTCTTCGTCTGTAGATAAGTAATTCATCTTAATTTCTGGAGATACTCTTGTATCTGATGATTTTAATTTAATTGAACCTCTGCTAGTTGGTCTTACATTTGTGATGCTAGGAGTAAATGCTGTAAATTTATGAAGGGAGCCTTTGCCTAAGACATCTGTGCTAGCTGGAGATACATGGAATTGCAAATTAGGAGTTGCTAAATGATCATCACTTTTTACAAAGCCACATAAATAACTAGCCCCGACCGTTAGTGGTCCTTTTCTAAATAAGAAATATTTAAGTCCAGTCATAAACTTTTTAGTCATACTATAATAGATATCATTTAAGCTTTCTAAATTTTTAACTTTATAAACTGGTCTTAACATTAAATGATCTGTTAAATTCATACCTACTCCAGGATGATCTTTAACTACATTTACATTATTTTTTTTTAAAAGTTCACCTGGACCAATACCTGAAGCTTGAAGAATATGAGGTGAGCCTATAGTCCCAGAACTTAAAATTACCTCTTTATTTGCTTTAACAGTAATTACATTCTCACCAATCCAATAATTCACTTTGTCTGCTTTTTTATTATCAAACTCAATGTTCTTAACATGAGCATTCGTAACAACTTTTAAATTTTTTCTTTTTTTAACTGGATTTAGATAGCCTACGGCAGTACTACATCTTAGACCATTTCTTACGGTAAAAGGAAAATAACCCATTCCTTCATTGTCACCATTATTAAAATCATCAGTTCTTTTGTGACCAAATTCTTCTGCTGCATCCATAAATAGATCGCACACTTTAAAAGTTCCTCTTATTTGTTGAACTGCCAAAGGACCACCAGATCCATGAAATTCATTTTCACCAAATTGAAAATCTTCAGATTTTTTAAAATAGGGAAGCACATCTTCCCATGACCAACCAACGTTACCAAGCTGTCTCCAATAATCAAAATCGTTCGATTGACCTCTAATATAAAGCATTCCATTTATTGAGGAACTTCCACCTAAAGTTTTACCTCTTGGGTAAACCATTTCTCTATTATCACAAAACTCCTCTTTTTCCGTCTGAAAACACCAATCCGTTTTTGGGTTCAACATTGTTTTAAAATATCCACCTGGAATATGGATCCAAGGGTTTGTGTCTCTACTTCCAGCCTCGATCAATAAAACTTTATGATTTGGATTAGCGCTTAATCTATTTGCTAGTACACAGCCAGCAGATCCAGCACCTAAAATAACATAATCAAAGTTTTGCATAATATTTTTATAATTAAATTTTTTTAAAAATCTTTTAACATATACTTTATAAATTAAATAATAACATTGAGTAGTTATATATGAAATATTTAGACGCATTAATTATAGGTGCTGGATTTTCAGGGCTATATCAACTTCATTGTTTGAGAGATAAATTAAAATTAAACACATTGGTCCTAGAAGAAGGAGATGATCTAGGAGGTACATGGTACTGGAATAGATACCCAGGGGCGAGATGTGACTCAGAGAGTTTTACCTATGGTTTTACTTTTTCAAAAAAAATTTTTAAAAACTGGACTTGGAAAGAAAGATATCCTAAACAAAAAGTAATTTTAAAATATCTCAAATATTTTTCAAAAGAATTTAATTTAAAAAAAAACATAGTTTTTAATCAAAAGGTAATATCTACACAATATTTTGAAAAAGAAAACTTATGGAAAATAAAAACGAACAATAAGAAAATTTATTTTGCAAAATATTTAATTTGTGCAGTTGGGTCCCTTTCCTCAATTAATTTACCTGCAATAAAAGGAATAAACCAATTTAAAGGTCAACTACATCACAGTGGAAGATGGCCCAAAAAAAATATTAATTTTAAAAATAAAATTGTTGGACAGGTAGGAACAGGTTCTTCTGGGATACAGATCGCACCTGAAATTGCCAAAAAAGCAAAAAAATTAGTTTTATTCCAAAGATCACCGAATTTTAGTATTCCAGCAAGAAATAGAAAATTATCAAATACAAACATTAAAAACTATAAAAAAAATTTTAATAAATTAAGAAGTTTTTTAAAAAGAACACCAGGCGGCCATCCTTTTGAATTTCCAAAAAAATCTGCATTTGATTTTAACGAAGCAAGAAGAAATCAGATGTATGAAAAATCTTGGCATTATGGAACTTTATCCTTTAGAGCAACTTTTAATGACATAGTAAAAACCATCAAAGCAAATAAAACAGCAGTTAAATTTATTGAAAATAAAATATACTCAACAGTTAATAATAGAGAGTATGCAAAGATCCTTACTAATTTTGACCACCCATTTACTGCTAAAAGACCAACCTTAAATACAAATTATTATGAGATGTTTAATAAAAAAAATGTGGAATTAGTTAATTTAAAAGAAAACCCAATAATAAAAATTACCAAAAGAGGAATAAAGACAAAAAAAAATGAATACAAACTAGATAAAATTATATTTGCAACAGGTTTTGATGCTTTGACAGGTTCAATTGAAAAATTAAATATAACTGGAAAAAAGGGAATTAAATTGACTAAATATTGGAAAAGTGGGCCTAAAAGTTTTTTAGGACTTCTTGTTCCTAACTTTCCAAATATGTTTATAGTTAGTGGTCCAGGAAGTCCCTCAGTATTAACAAATGTACCAGTACAAATAGAACAGCATGTTGAATGGATTACTAAATGTATTAAGTTTTTGGAAAATAATAAAAGACAAAGTATAGAAAGTACAAATGAAGCAGCAAAAAAATGGCAAAAAGAAATTACGAGCTCAGTTAAAAAAACATTATTTATGAAAGCAAAAAGCTCGTGGTATAAAGGCGACAATATACCTGGCAAGTCGAAGTCTTTTTTACCTTATCCTGGTGGAATGCCAAAATATAGAAAAGCTTGTTTAAAAGTTGAGAAGACTAATTATAAAGAATTAAAAATAATCTAAATGAATAAAATTAAATTTCTAATAATATATTTTTTTTTAATTTGTAATGTTTTTGCCGCAGAAATAGAAATTATTCTTGATAAGCCAGGTGAAGGAAAAAAAATTATTAATCACTCATGGGTTCAAATTGAATACACAGGTTCTTTTGTTGATGGAAAAGTTTTCGATACCAACGTTGGTAAAGATAGACCTTTAGTTGTTCAAATAGGCATGAAAGAAGTTATACCTGGTTTTGAAATGGGTATAGTTGGAGCCAATAAAGGAACTGTCAGAAAAATTAAAATACCTGCTGAACTAGCATATGGAGCAACAGGCGCTGGAAATATAATACCACCAAACTCCGATCTTATTTTTGAGTTTAAGATTATTGATGTTCTAGATCCAAATTATAATTTAATCACATCTGATGAATTAAACAATTTATTGAAAAAAAATGCAGTAGTTTTAGATATTAGAACGGAAGACCAATGGATTAAAACTGGTGTAATTAAAGAGTCGTTTCAAGAAACAGCTTTCGATAAAAATGGAAAATTTAATGTTTACCTTATGGATAGAGTAAGAGCTTTAGCTGGAGCAGAGTCTCAAAATATTGAAATTATTTTTGTTAGTCATGATGGTGAAACAGCATCAATTTTAGGCAATGCTTTTGCAGAAGATCTTGGTTTTAAAAACGTTTATGTTCTTGATGGAGGAATTAAAGCTTGGATTAGTGAGGAAAAAGCATTAGTTTCCTTCTTAAAATAACGTCAATCATTTGGGAAATGAAACTTAAAGATAGAGTAGCAATAGTTACAGGTGGAGGAAAAGGAATAGGGCAAGAAATTTGTCTTGGTCTTGTAAAAGAAGGTGCAAAGATAGTTATCGCAGAAATAGATATTGAAAATTCAGAAAAAGCTAAAAAAAAAATTATAGAGGCAGGCAGTGAAGCAATAATTATAAAAACTGACGTTTCAAATCAAAAGAGCATCAACGAGATGGTGGATCAAACTATCAAACACTACGGTAAAATTGATATTCTAATAAACAATGCAGGAATTAGACATGTTAAGAAACTTTTAGATCATACAAAACAAGATTGGGATGATATGATTTCTGTGAATCTCACAGCACCTTTCCTTGCTAGTAAGGCTGTAATTCCTCATATGATTAAAAATGGAAAAGGTAAAATTATTAACTTTGGGTCGATAGCAAGTTTTATGGGAAGACCAGATAGGGTAGGATATGTAGCTGCAAAGAGTGGTGTCTTAGGCTTAACAAGAGCGTTATCTGTCGATCTGACTGGAAAAAATATTAACGTAAATACTATTTGTCCAGGTTTAATATCTACATCATTTAATCAAAAATATGCTGAAGATCCAAAACATGGTGAAGCCTGGGGGAAAGAAACTGTAGTAGGTAGATGGGGAGAACCAAAAGATATAGTTGGAGCAGCAGTATTTTTATCAAGCGATGATTCTGATTTCATAAATGGCTCTGAAATAAAAATAGATGGTGGATGGCTCTCTTCTAAAGTTAGAAGAGGAGAATTAGATAATGAGTAACTTAGAAAAAAATATTGAACAAGCAATTAATAATGCAAAAAGATTAACGGATAAAATTTTGGTTGATGGAAAACTAATATCTGCTCAAACAAATAATAAGATACCAGTATTAAATCCAAGTACAGGAGACAATATCGGTTCTGCTCCTCAATGTAATAAAGATGATGTTAATATTGCAGTTGAGTCAGCACACAAAGCTTTTCAAAAATGGAAAAAAATACCAGCAAGGGAAAGAGGAAAAATGGTTGCTGCTGGAGCAAAAAGATTAGAGGAAAGAAAGTCAGAAATTGAAACTTTATTATCATTAGATACAGGTAATGCTTTAAGGACACAGGCTATACCAGAAACAGGTGCTTCCATTGAACTTACAAATATGTTTGCTGGTTTGTCTGGAGAGTTAAAAGGAGAAAATTATCCAACGAATATTCCAAATAGTATTCATTATACCACCAGAGATCCAATTGGGGTTGTTTGTGCAATCGTCCCTTGGAATGCGCCATTATTTTTAACAGTAGCAAAAATCGCTCCAGCTATTGTAGCAGGAAATAGTGTTGTTTTAAAAACAGCTGAGCAAGCTCCATTTTGTGCTCTTCTACTTTCGGAGATATTTCAACAAGAACTTCCTCCGGGTGTTTTAAATGTAATTTCAGGCTATGGAGAAGAGTGTGGCGAACCTCTGGTAACTCATGAAAAAGTAAGAAAAGTAACGTTTACTGGATCTTTTACTGTAGGAAAGATTATAGCGCAAAAAGCAGCTCCTAAATTATGTCCAGTTACTTTAGAGCTTGGAGGAAAAAATCCAAATATAATAATGAGTGATGCAGATTTAGATATTGCAATTCAAGGGGTTATTGATGGAATGAGATATACTCGACAAGGACAAGCATGTACTGCTGGTTCAAGAGTTTATATTCAGGAAAAAATTTATGATCAAGTACTGGGTGGAGCTGCTGAAAAATTAAGTAAATTAAAAATGGGTAATGCCCTAGATGAAAGTTCTGACATTGGAGCAATTATTTCCGAAGAACAACTGAAACGAACTTTACATTATATGGATATTGCCAAAAAAAACTCTACAACCAATGTTGTGCATGGTGGCAATCAAAAAACAGGTGGTGATTATAAAAATGGTTTCTTCTATGAACCTACATTGATGTCAGGTATTCCAGTAAGCTCTCCAGTTTGTCAAGAAGAAATATTTGGTCCTGTTGCTTGTGCAATACCATTTAAAACATTTGATGAAGTAATGAACAGTGCAAATGATACACCATTTGGATTATCAGCGGTATTGTGGACACAAAATTTATCTAGAGCTTTACAGTTTGTTGAAGAAATCGAGGCAGGTTTTGTCCAAGTAAATCAATGTGTAGCGCCTAGAGCAAATGTTTCATATGGTGGTTTAAAAATGAGTGGGCTAGGAAAAGAGTACGCCTTTGATAGCATGATAAATCATTTTACTCAAAGTAAAACGGTTTTGATTAATAGAGGAAAATCAAATATAGATATTTAAATATGACAGACCAAATAGCTTTTATTGGTGTTGGAAACATGGGTAACCCAATGGCAGATCAATTAGTTAAGGCTGGTAAAAAAGTTAAAGCCTACGATGTTTCTCCAGAAATGATAAAAAAAGCTAAGGATGCGAATTTAGATGTGGTTGATACATTAGATGAGGTCCTTGAAGGTGCAAATTTTGTAATCTCAATGTTGCCCGAAGGCAAACATGTAAAATCTCTTTTTTTAGGAGACAAAGGTATAATAGATAAAATTTCTAAGAATGCTCTCATAATTGACTGTTCAACAATTGATATTGAAACTTCTTTATTACTGGGCAAGGAAGCAAAAAATAGAGGAATTAAAATGATTGATGCGCCTGTTACAGGAGGTGTTATGGGAGCAAGAGTAGGTAAATTAAATTTTTTAGTTGGTGGAGATGATGAAGCTGTAAATTTAGCTAAACCATTAATGGATATAATGGGGCAAAAAATTTTACATGCTGGACCACAAGGAAGTGGAGTTGGTGTAAAGATTTGTAATAATATGTCTTTAGGAATTTCAATGATAGCAGCATCAGAGGCACTAATGTTAGCGAAAAGACTAAAGATGGATTTAAAAAAAGTTCATGAAATTATGAAAAATGCCTCTGGAAATAATTGGGCTTTATCAACATATACACCGCTGCCAAATTTAACAGATGGCGTTCCCTCTAATAACAAATATAGACCAGGCTTTTCTGCAGCCATGATGACTAAAGATTTAAAGTTAGCTAACGATGCTGCAAAATCTGTAAATGCTTCAACACCTCTAGGAAAACATGCCTTAGATATATTTAATGAATTTTGTGAAGGTGGTGATAGCGAAACAGATTATTCAGGTATATCAAAAAAAATTGGTGGAGATGCTTGGGATTATCCCTTTGATCCCAAAGGCAAGAAATAGCTACTATTAAACCTCTGGTTGCATAAAAAATGCAACAATTAATCGTTTTACATTTGTCATCCAATGAGTTTTACTTCGATCATTATTAAGACTTAATAACAATAAAGAGAGGGATAAATATGAAAAAAATCACTTCAATGATTTTAGCTTTAGTATTTGCAGTTTCAGTAATTGGATCTGCCTCTGCTAAAACATTAAAAATCCAACTTACTTTTCCTAAAACATCATACGATGGACAAATCGTAAAAATGTGGACTGACAGAGTAACAAAACTAACTCGTGGAGAGTTAAAATTTGAGCTTCTTTCAAAAGGTGAAGTTGTTGGTATGAAAGAAACACTAGAGGCTGTTGATAAAGGTCTAGTAGATGGTGGTGCAGCATGGACTCACTATTGGTCAAACTATCACCCAGCTGCGATGCTATTTGGATCGCCAGTTGCTGGTGGAGGAATTGGTTTAAGTACTAAATCTTGGTTAGCATGGTATTTCGATAATGGTGGTAAAGAATTATACGACCAATTATGGAGCGAAATGGGTATGAATGTTAAAGGTTTCGTGATGGCATCATCAGGACCTGAAGCATTAGGTTGGTTCAAAGAGCCAATTAAAAACATGGATGATTTCAGAAAATACAGATTCAGAACTCCTCCAGGAATTCCAGGACAAACGTACAAAGATATTGGAATTGCATCAGTATCTTTATCAGGTGGTGATATATTACCAGCACTTGAAAAAGGAACTATCGATGCTGCTGAATGGTGTTGTCCAAAACCAGACTCAGTTTTTGGTTTTCAAAAAGTTCTTAAAAACTACTATCTACAAGGATTACACCAAAACGTAGTTAATGGTGATATCTATATTAATGGAGATGTTTACAATTCTTTAACTGACCATCAAAAATATGCAATGGAAGTTGCATCTGAAGCGATGATCACTAGAAACATCACTAATAGAGCTGTAGAAAATGGTAAAGCGTTAATCGATCTTACTGAAAATCACGGTGTAAAACTTTGGGATACACCAGCTGATTATTTTACTGAGTACATGAACGCTGCTCAAGCAACTCTTAAAAAGAATGCTGCATCAAATGCTTTCTTTAAAGAAGTTTATGAGCACATGACTGCACATGCTAAAATTGTAGTACCTTTTATTGCACAAATGGAAACATCTGATGCATCAATTGGAACTGCATTCGCATCACAACAGTAAGTAAAATATTAAAACGGGGATTGTTTAGATCCCCGTTTTTTTTACAATTTTAATTTAAATAAATATACTTGTTAAATGGTTGATAAAGATTCAGAGCCTAAGGTTAAAGAAAATCTTGATATTACTGACGAGCTTATAGCTGAAAGAAGAACAAGTTTAAAAATGCCAGAGGATATGACTCCTTGGATGGCAAAAACAATAGAATTTATAGACTCGAAAATGTTGATTACAGGCAAAATATTCGCTTGGCTTACAATTTTTTTAATTTATGCGATGATCCATGAGGTTATTGGAAGGCATTTTTTTAATAGACCTACTTTATGGTCATTTGACATAAGTAGAATGTTGGCTGGTGCTTTATTTATGTTAGGTGCAGCCTATACATTATCAAAAGGAATACATATAAGAGCAGATTTTCTTTATCGAAATTGGTCAGTTAAAAATCAGGCAAGGGTAGATTTATTTTTATATTTATTATTTTTTATACCAGGGTTTCTCGTATTTTTCTTTGTAAGTTTTGATTATGCCTATACTTCAATTTGTGGAAGATCAAATTTAGAAGAATGCTTAGGTGGTAAAGTTAGAATTCAAAGAGCAATGGACACAACATGGATGCCAATTATGTGGCCTTTAAAAAGTTGTATGCCCATTGGTGCATTTTTACTTTTAGTACAAGGCGTATCCGAAATTCTAAAAACCTATTATGCTTTTGTTAAAGGGAGATGGCCATAATGGATTTCTTTAGTCCAGAAATAATTGGAGCAATAATGATTGGTTGCATGTTATTTGCAATCTTTGTTGGTTTCCCAATTTCATTTACTTTAATATTTTTAGGTCTTGTTTTTGGATATTGGGGTTTTGGTAAATTAGTTTTTTACTTAATGACACTCCAGTTCAATATGATTATGACGGAGAATACACTCGCCGCCGTACCACTCTTTATATTTATGGGAATTTTAATGGAGCAAGCGGGTCTAATGGAGAGATTATTTAATGCAGTTCAATTAATGCTGTCTAAAACTAGAGGAGCATTGTTTTATGCTGTAATGTTTGTCTCAACAATCTTTGCTGCTGCAACTGGAATAGTTGGTGCATCAGTTACAATCCTAGGAATTATGGCAGGGAAAACTATGATTAGAACCGGTTATGATACTAGACTATCTGCTGGTTTAATCTGTGCTGGTGGAACTCTCGGAATTTTAATTCCTCCAAGTATTATGTTAGTTGTGATGGGACCTGTTTTAGAAATTCCTGTTACAGATTTATTTGCTGCTGCTATAATGCCAGGAATTTTATTAGCATGCTTGTATGCTGCATATACAACATTAAGATGTTATCTTAATCCAAAGCTTGGACCTGTTTTACCAGCAAACGAACAACCAACTAATATGGCTAAGGTTTGGTATGAATTTATTATGGGATTAATTCCTCCTGCAGGTTTAGTTTTTTTTGCACTAGGAAGTATTCTATTTGGTCTTGCTACCCCAACTGAAGGAGCTGGTATGGGAGCGTTTGGTGCCATCTTACTTGCACTAACATATAAAAAATTAACTCTGCCAGGTTTGAAAGATGCTCTTTTAAAAACTTTAGAGATTACAGCTTTAATAATGTTTTTAGTTGCTGCATCGAACTTTTTTGGAGCAGTATTCTCAAAATTAGGAACTCCATCTCTGTTAACTGATTTTCTTTTAAATTTAGAGGTAAATAGATATGTAATACTAGCAATTATAATGGCTGCTATTTTTTTATTAGGATGGCCTTTAGAGTGGGTACCAATAGTTTTAATAGTATTGCCAATTGTATTACCTTTAGTAATAGAGTTAGGATTTAATCTTACATGGTTTGCAATATTAGTGGCCGTTAATCTCCAAACCGCCTGGCTCTCACCTCCTGTCGCATTATCTGCTTATTTCTTAAAAGGTGTAGTTCCAGAGTGGGATTTAAAAGATATTTATCTTGGCATGATGCAATTCATGGTTATCCAAGTAATTGGTTTAGTATTAATTATAATATTTCCAAAAATAGCATTATGGTTGCCTGGGGTAATGTACCCATCACCTTAGCTAGGCTTATTTATTTGAGGTATAATAGTTCCAATTAAAATTATTGTTAAGGATATAAAAACCTTTATTGAAATCGGAGAGTCGATTATTAACCAAGACATTGTAGCACCAATCGGGCCTGTTAAAGGGTACATCAAACTAATTCTACCTATTGGGACCCTTCTAAGAGCAAAATTATAAAATAAATATGCTCCAAATGTTATACAAGATAAAGTTATAGCTGCTAAAACTGGAGGTGAAAAATTTAGATAATTTTGATATTCAAAACTTGAATTTGGCCAAATTATAAAAAGAACTAATAAAGAAAGTGTAGCACCAATAAAATATTGATAAGTATTAACCCCCAATTGATCAACTTTAGTTTGCATAAATCTTCTTCCCAAAACTTCGTTTACTGAAACACAAATCATTCCTAAAAAAATTATTAAATCACCAACATAATTTCCTTGTCCTGACTTTGTTTGACTTGTAAGCAAAATTAAAGTTCCAATAATTGTTATAAATGCTCCAATAATTACTTTTATTTCAATTTTTTCTTTTAAAAAAATTCTTGCAACAAATGGTTGCCATATTGGCAAAGTGCTAATTAAAGCAACTCCATTTACTGGTGAGGTTAGCAGAAGACCAATATGAAAACTTAAAGTAACTAGAAAAGGGTTTAATAAACCCATTAAGAAGGGTGTAAAACCAATTCTTTTAATTTTTAAATCTGCTCTCATGATCAAAGCAAAAATTAACATCAAACTAAATGCTAAAGAGAATCGTACCGCCATTAGGTCCATTACATAAAATTCCTGTAATGCTAATTTCACAAACGGCGGACCTGATCCAAAGCCTATCACTGCCACGAACATAGAAACGTAGCCAATATTGTTTTTTAGAAAATTCATGTAATTACAAAATTTTGGTTATCACTATTATAGACATATAAAAATTTTAGTTTAAGGTTACATTAGTGAGTCAGAATATAGAATTAAAAAATTTTGAATTAGCCACAGTAAACCCAAGCAATAAAACATGGAAATCAATTGATTTATTTTGCTTTTGGGCTAATAGTATACAAACTATTGCGGGTTTCGCATTAATAGCCTCTTTGTATTTAATATATAATCTTAGTACTGTGCTGGTCTTAACTTCTTCATTAGCCGCCTCTATATTAATTTATTTTTTTATTTCATTGATTGGCAAACCATCACAGAAGCATGGATTACCTTTTCCCGTTATGCTTAGAATGTCTATGGGCTTAAATGGAGCGAAATTTTTAAGTCTTTTAAGATCTGTTATTGGTATTTTTATGTTTGGTATTCAAACGTTTTTCATATCAAAATCAATTTCATATCTAATTAGAATTTTTATTTACTATAACTTAGATAGTCAAATTCTAGATGGTCAAGTATTTTTAGCTTTTTTTCTAGGGTTAAATATTATCGACTGGGTTTCATTAATATTAACTTTTGTTATTCAATATTTTTTATTTACAAACGGACAAAGGTTTAATCAAAGATTTTTACAGTTTTCAGCCATTTTCGTTTATTTAGGTTTATTTATTTTTTTTTTAATTTTAACTTCTGAAAATCACACACAAATTTTTCAGTCTCTTAAATCAAATACAACAGACGGAAATTTCTTTTCAAGATCTAACATTTTACCTTTTGTAGTTTTAACGGGTACAATCTTCTCTTACTTCTCCATTGTGTTGTTAAATTTTGGTGATTTTTCTAGATACGTTAAAACAGAAAAAGATCTAAAATTGGGAAATCTAAGTCTTTTTCTAAATATGATTTTGTTTTCTTTTTTAGCAACAACTATAGTTGTTGGAGTTGATGTAGTTTTAAATCAAAAGCTTATTGTTGTTGATCAAATACTCACTAAACCAATGGATATTATTGGAAAATTAGACAACACTGGCCTAACTGTTTTTGTTCTAATTTTTATAATTTTCTCATCTCTATCTACTAATTTAATTTCTAATTATGTGCCTACACAAAATAGTATAATAAATTTTATTCCAAATAATTTAGATCTAAAAACTTCTGGATTATTAATTTTAATAATTGGTTTTATTGCTGGAGGTTTGTGGCCCTCTTTTTTAAGTCAAATAGGTGTAATAAATATTATTGATAGCTTGGCAGCTTTTTTTGGGCCCATCTTTGGTATTATAATTGCAGATTACTACTTGGTGAAAAAAGAGAAGGTAAATCACAAAGATCTATTTTTTTTAAGAGAGGGAAATGAATACATGTACGCTAGTGGCTGGAACTATAAAGCGTTGTATTCACTTCTTATAGGCTTTATTTTCTCATTTTCATTGCTTTGGAACATTAATTTTTCAGATATAAAATCATTTTCTTGGATTATAGGATTTGTCGTTTCGTTTTTTATATATTATCTTATAAATGAAAAATAATTATGAAGGCATTAGTTTACACAGGCGTTGAAGAACTGATCTATAGAGATGAAAAAGATCCAGTTGAGACAAGTGGAGAGAGCATTTTAAAGGTCCATGCATCTGGCATATGTGGGTCAGATATACATGCATATCACGGCAAAGATGAGAGAAGAATTGCTCCACTAATAATTGGTCATGAAGTGAGTGGTGTAATTCAAAATGGTAAATTCCAAGGAAAAAATGCTGTTTTGAATCCATTAATTACTTGCGGAAAGTGTGAATATTGCACAGGTGGAAGAGAGCATTTGTGTCCACACAGAGTTCTTCTAGGTATGAACAGACCATACGAGAGACAGGGAGTCTTTGCTGAATTAGTCTCTTCTCCTAATCAAAATATTTATGAGGTTCCAGATCATCTAAATCTTAATGAGGCGGCTATAGCAGAACCAACAGCAGTTGCTTTGCATGCTGTCTTAATGGGAGAAAATTCGCTTACAAAACCTTTATCTGAATGTAGAACTTTAGTTCAAGGTGCTGGAGCAATTGGATTATTGTGCTCTTTAATATTATCAAAAATTAAAGGAAATACAGATATTGTTATGTCTGATCCAAATAATTTGAGACTAACAAAATGTTCAAAATATTTTGAGGGCAAATTTGTTCATCCATCAGACAAAGAAATACAAAATGATAGTTTTGATATTGTATTTGATACAGTAGGCTTAGAAGTTTCAAGACAACAATCTATCTCGGTTATTAAACCTGGTGGTACCATAATACATATTGGGTTAACCCAACCAGCTGGGCAGTTCAATTTTAGAAAAGCAACTTTACAAGAAGTCACCTTTATTGGGACTTATTGTTATACTAATAAAGACTTTGAAAACACCATCAAAATTCTAGCAGATAAGAAAATTGGTGATTTAGACTGGATTGAGTATAGAGAGTTAAAGAAAGGTGCAGAAGCCTTCAAACAAATTCATGATGGAAGTTGCTCATCACCAAAAATTGTTCTGTTACCTTAGAGGTAAATTTTAAATTATAGTTGATAAATTGAAATATTTTATTATATGAGATCCGTGTTTAAAAAATTTATCAAAATAATTGCAATTTATTTTTTACTTATAACGGCGGTTACTGCTGAAAAACTAATGGTTTTTAATTTCACTGAGGAGGAGTTAAATTCATTAGAAGTCAGAAAAGTAAGAGGAGCTGATGCAAAAACAGCGTATTCAATTGGAAATAATGAGAAAGGAAATTATTTAAAAGCAGTAGCAGAAAATGCAGCATCAGGAGTAGGCAAAGAAATAAAAATTAATTTAGACAAAACACCTTTTATAAATATTACTTGGAAGATTGAAAAAGATCTTAAAGGCATAAAAGAGAATACAAAAAAAGGACATGATTTTGCTGCTAGGGTTTTTGTAATCAAAAAAACTGGTGCAACCCCACTATCAAATAGAGCTATTAACTATGTTTTTTCAAGCAATTCCAATGTAGGTGAGACATGGCCCAGTCCTTATACAAAAAAATCTATTGATCGTGTTTTGGCTTCAACAAAGTCAAATTTAAATGAATGGGTTACAGTAAAAGCTAATGTGAAGGAAGACTTTAAAAAATTTCATGATTTAGAAGTCAAAGAGCTTTCTGGAATTGCAATTATGGCAGATACTGATAATTCAAAACTAACAGCAGTTAGTTATTACCAAAATATTTTTTTTTCCTCTGAATAAAAGTTTAATTAAGATACTTTTTTAAACCAAAACTTAATAAAGACAGTATTATTGCAGCCAAAACATCTAGGATTGGATCAGCTTCAGGATATCCAAAGTTCCACACAGTTACACCTATTAACCAAAATATATAAACTTTCATCTTTTGATTGTATCTTATTTTTTGTTAATATCTTCAAATGCACAAAAATTTTTATCACAAAATTAAAGTCTACTATGAGGATACAGACGCTGGAGGCATAGTTTATTATGCAAATTATCTTAAATACATTGAAAGAGCCAGAACAGAAGCCTTGGCTAATATAGGATTAAGCAACTATCAAATAAAAGATAAATTTGGTATTAATATTATCGTTAAATCTTGCAACATTGATTACAAAAAACCTTCATACTTAGAAAATGAATTAACAATTAAATCATTTATTAAATCAGCTACTAAATCTTCTTTAATCATGAGTCAATTAATATCAAACGAAGAGTTTATCGTAGTTGAATGTCAAGTCCATTTAGTTTTTATAAATGAAAAAGGTAAACCTGTAAGAATTCCAGAGATTATACTAAATAATTTTAAACCATACTTTTGTGACAGTATCAAAATTTAATATAAAATAGATTTTATTTTATGTTTAAACATTTTCTTTAAGTATTCCCGATTTTTTTTTAAAAAATAATCTTTAAAATTTGGAAGGATGAATGTTGTTGGATGTTTAAACCATACATTCTTAAAATTCAAACTTAAATGTGAATAGGGATTTTTATTTTTCGAATAATAATCGACATAAATTGTTGATCTTTTCAAAAGATTATTTTTAATTTTAGATACTCCATGAAATGTAAAAGGTGTATGTAAAAATATAACGGCCCTATTAGGTATAAAATCAATTGTTTTTTCAATTTGTCTTCCATTTTTATTTGCAAGCACGGTAGATCCACCCCAAGATACATTCCAATTTTTTGTCAGGTATAAAATTATATTTAAAACATGTGGCAAACCGGTATCTGGTTCAGATGAATGATCAACATGAGTACCCAAGAAACCAGACTCATACATTTCATGATAATTAGCTAAAGCAGTATTTCCTGAATTAGTTGAAAATAAATCTTTAATTCCACTAAGTTTAGCTAGCTCGCCAATAAACTTACTTGTATAAAGTGTATCAACAATTCTTGAAATATTTTCGCTTAACTCAACATTTTTACTTGTCCATTTATTTGTTTCTATATCAGTATTAAAAGAAGAACCTTCTTTTTTGTTAAGATTTATATTTTCAACAACAAGATTTTGAAAAAATGACTCATCTAAAAAATTATCTAAAATTATATGAGGAAAGGGTTTAGCTTGCTTAAATTCATCAATATAAAATTCTAAGTCTCTATATTTTCTATTAATTATATCCATTAATTATTTTTAATGCTTTTTTAAATATATTAATCATTTTTGTTTTAGAAACAATTTTTGTATTTACGTTTCTTGGACTCGGATGATAACAAGGAAGTAATGTTATATTATCAGGTAATTTATAAAATTTACCATGTTTAAAATGAATATTTTTATTAAAATTATATTTTTTTTTATAAAATTTAATACAATTATCGAATGCAACTTTCCCAAGAGTTATTATTATTTTTAGTTTTTTTATATTAGAAATTTCATTTTCAAAGTATGATAAACAATTGTTAAGTTCATTATCTAAGGGTTTATCTTCAGGTGGAACACATTTTAAAATATTAGTTATATAAGCTGAATTTAATTTAAGACCATCATTTAAAGATACAGAAAAATGCTGATTAGCAATTTTAGCCTTGTGAAGACAGTTGAATAGAAAGTCCCCCGATTTATCTCCTGTAAAAGCTCTTCCAGTTCTATTACCACCATGTGCGGCTGGAGCAAGACCTACTATTAAAATTTTTGCATTAGGATCTCCAAATCCTGAAACAGGCTTACCCCAATAGTTCTCATGAATAAATTGTTTTCTCTTATCTAAGGCAATTTTATTTCTAAATTTAACTAATCTTGGGCACTTTATACAATTAACTATTGATTTCTCTAGTTTTAAGAATTTTTTTTTCATAAAGGATATTTTATTTTTATTTCTTATAATATATTTGTAAATAAAATTATGAATGTAGGATTTATTGGTGTTGGTTATATGGGTTATGGGATAGCCAAAAATATTTTAAAAAAAGGAAATAACTTATTTGTTATTGCAAACAAAAAAAGGGCACCGATAGATAAGATTGTAAGCGATGGTGCTATTGAGGTAAAATCTTACAATGAATTGTGTGAAAAAAATTTAGATGCATTATTTCTTTGTGTGACTAATACTCCAATCGCCCTAAGTATTGCTGATAAAGTCTCAAATTTACTAAAAGATAATACTTTAATTATTGATGTTACAACACATAACCAAAATGGATCTATTCAAATGGAACAGATTTTTTCAAAACAAAAAATTAACTACATTGAATGCCCCGTAATGGGAGGTCCCGTTCAAGCAGAAGAAGGTGTTTGCGGAGGTATTGTTGGAGCATCTGATGAAAATTTTAAAAAATCTGAAGTTTATTTAAAAACTTTTTGTAAAGATTATTTCCATTTCGGAAAAGTGGGTAAAGGAGCAAAGTCAAAGTTACTAAATAATTTTTTGTCACTCGGTACTGCAACAAATGTAATTGAATTCATCAAGAGTGCAAAAAAATTAGATATTGATTTAGAAAAACTTTTTGCAGTAGCAAAATTAGGATCTGGAAACTCAACAGCTTTAAATAGAATTTTTGATAATGTACTTAAAGACGATTATACTGGATTTAAATTTTCAACTTCCAATACTTTAAAAGATCTTTCTTATATCCATGAAATGCTAAAAGGTTCAGGCAATGCAGAAAAATTAGCTGATGTAAAAAAATCTTTTTATAAAAAAGCAGTAGAAGATGGGAATGGAGATTTATTTATAAGTGAATTAATACAGAAAGATTAATTATTCCTTTTTTTTATCAGCAAATACAATAGCTATAAGCAATAATGCTGTCCAAAACATCGCCGCTAAACTTTTTACAGCACTCGTTTCAGCACCCCACAAATCAAAAAAAAATGCTCCAATAAGAATTCCAATTATATAAATTATTACTACTAATCTAGTTTGAGTCATTTAGTTGCTTCTTTTTAAATAACGACATTCCATTATTTTTTTTATGTTCATAAGATTCTTTGAAACTTTCTAGCTGCCATCCTTGCATTCTCTTTTTAATATCTTTTAAATTTTGTTTTTTCCACTCATCTTTGGTATTCTGGTCTTTCCAAATCTTCTTTTCATCATTATTTCTTCCACAGCCATAACAATATCCAGTTACAGGATCCATTTTGCAAATGCTTATACAGGGTGAAACTATCATTTTTTTATATATTTATATCCTTTTACACTATTATTCTGATTGGACAAATTAGATCAATACTATATAAAACAGCATAAATTTGGGCGAGTGGCGGAATTGGTAGACGCGTTGGTCTTAGGAACCAATAGTGCAAGCTGTGAAGGTTCGAGTCCTTTCTCGCCTACCATAAATATATTATGAAAGTAACAATAGAAAATAAAAAAGGTTTAGAAAAAGATCTTAAAGTATTTATAGATAAAAAAACAATCTCAGGCTTTATGGATGAAAAATATGAAGAAATAAGAAAAGACGTTGTAATAAAAGGTTTCAGACCTGGCAAGGTACCTACTGAAATATTAAAAAGACAATTTGGTAAAGCTGTTTATGGTGAGGTAATTGATAAGTTGCTAAAAGATACGACAACAAAAGCTCTAGAAGAAAATAAAATCAAACCTGCAGGACAACCTAAAATAGATTTAAAGTCTTTTGGTGAAGGTAAAGATTTAGAATATATTATTTCAGTTACAGAATTGCCCGAGGTTTCTGCTAAGGGACTAAGTTCAATAAAAATAGATGAGTATGTTGTAAAAATTGATCCAAAAGAAACAGATAAAAGAATTAGTGAAATTGCAAAAAATCAAAACAATTTTAAAGATGCAGAAGCAAATTATAGCTCAAAAATGAATGATCTTGTAATTTTTGATTATAAAGGAACTATTGACGGCAAAGAATTTAAGGGTAACGAGGGTAAAAATACTCAATTAGTTCTTGGAAAAGATTTATTTATAAAAGGTTTTGATAAACAATTAGAAGGAGTTAAATTAGGTGATACAAAAAATGTAGTAGTAAATTTGCCTGAAAATTTTCCTGAGAAAGACCTTATTAATAAAAGTGCTGTGTTTGAATGTAAGGTTACAGCAGTAAGAATTCCAGAAGAAGTAAAAATTAACGATGATTTTGCTAAAAATATGGGTGCTAAAGATTTAGCAAATTTAAAAGAACTTATTTCAAAACAAATTAATGATGAATATAAAAATTCATTAGCCATGATTACAAAGAAAAGAATTCTTAAGCAAATAGAGAAAGAAAAATTAGATCAATTACCCGGTAATTTAATTGAACAGGAAGTTAAAATATTATCTCAAGGAATGAAAGAAGATGAAGTTAAAAAAAATCATAAATCATTAGAAGAACAAGCTAAAAAAAGAATTAAAACTGGATTAATCTTAAATGCTTTTGGAGAGGAAAATAAAATTAATGTATCTCAGGAAGAAATAAATGTAGAAATACAAAAACAGTTTAGAATGATGCCAGGTCAAGAGAAGATTGTTAAAGATTATTATGAACAAAACCCCGCAGCCATAGATAGTTTAAGGGGACAAATTTACGAAGAAAAAATAATTGAAGAAATTAAGAAAAAAGCAAAAACTATTAAAAAAGAAATTACAAAAGAAGAAGCTGAGAAAATTTTAAAAGAGGAAAATGAAAACAACATCAAAGAACAAGCTAAACTTGCTAAAAAAGATGAAGGTGAAAAAAATAAGAAAAAAATGGAACCAAAAAAAAAGGAAGTAAAAACAAAATCAAAAGAAAGAAAAAAAACTAAAACTCTTGCATCAAAACCTAAAAAAACAAAAAAGGTTAGCAAAAAGTAATCACAAGTTGTATAAGATTAATCGAATCGATTATGTCTATTAAAATACCAGAACAATTAAATACCCTAATTCCTATGGTTGTTGAACAATCTAGTAGAGGGGAAAGAGCATATGACATTTATTCAAGACTCCTTAAGGAGAGAATTGTGTTTGTAGTTGGTCCCATAAATGATGCAGTTGCATCATTAGTTACTGCTCAATTATTATTTTTAGAGTCTGAAGATCCTAAGAAAGAAATTTCTTTATATATAAATAGTCCTGGTGGACTTGTTACAGCTGGACTAGGTATTTATGATACAATGCAATACATCAAACCAGAAATCAGCACCTTATGTATTGGACAAGCAGCAAGCATGGGTTCATTTTTATTAGCAGCAGGCACTAAAGGAAAAAGATTTTCATTGCCAAATTCTAGAATAATGGTTCATCAACCTTCAGCTGGTTTTCAAGGACAAGCCACAGATATTGAAATTCACGCTAATGAAGTTTTATCTTTAAAAAAAAGATTAAATGAAATTTATTCAAAACATACAGGAAAATCTGTTGATGAAATTAAATCTGCATTAGAGAGAGATAATTTTATGACACCTGATAATGCAAAAAATTTTGGCCTGATAGACAAAGTGGTAGAAAAGAGAGAATAGATAACAATATATAGTTTGTCCACAACCTCCACTTGATTAATTTGTATCATATGTATTAATGTATTAATATTGATTCGAAATAGAAACTATGAGTAACAACAAAAATATTCTTTACTGTTCATTTTGTGGCAAGAGCCAACACGAAGTTAGAAAGTTAATTGCTGGACCTACTGTATTCATATGTGATGAATGCGTAGAGCTTTGTATGGATATCATTAAAGAAGAAAGCAAAGATAATTTTGTAAAACATCAAGATGGCTTACCTTTACCAAAAGAAATATGCAAAGTTCTTGACGACTATGTAATTGGGCAATCTCACGCTAAAAAAGTTTTATCAGTTGCAGTTCATAATCATTATAAAAGATTAAACTACGAAAATAAAACAAGTAAAACTGTTGAACTTTCAAAATCGAATATTATGCTTGTGGGACCAACTGGATGTGGAAAAACATTATTAGCCCAAACTCTTGCAAGAATACTTGATGTACCATTTACCATGGCTGATGCTACTACATTAACGGAAGCAGGGTATGTAGGTGAGGATGTTGAGAATATAATTTTAAAATTATTACAAGCAGCAGATTATAATGTCGAAAAAGCTCAAAGAGGAATTGTTTATATTGATGAGGTTGATAAGATTAGCAGAAAGTCTGAAAATCCATCTATTACAAGAGATGTATCTGGAGAAGGAGTTCAACAAGCCTTGTTAAAAATTATGGAAGGAACAATAGCAAGCGTTCCACCCCAAGGAGGAAGGAAACATCCTCAACAAGAATTTTTACAAGTAGATACAACCAATATACTATTCATTTGTGGAGGAGCTTTTGCTGGTCTTGATAAAATAATATCTCAAAGAGACAAAGGTTCTTCTATTGGTTTTGGCGCTGAGGTAAAAACTTTAGAAGATAAAAAAACAGGAGAATGGATGAAAAATTTAGAGCCTGAAGATTTATTAAGATATGGGCTAATCCCAGAATTTATTGGTCGATTACCGATTACTGCAACATTAGAAGATTTAGACGAGAAATCTTTAGTAAAAATTTTACAAGAACCAAAAAATTCATTGATAAAACAATACCAAGAACTGTTTAGATTGGAAGGTGTAAAATTAACATTTAAAGATCAAGCTGTTAAAGATATTGCTAATAAGGCAATAAGCAAGAAGACCGGAGCTAGAGGATTGAGATCAATTTTGGAAAATTTATTACTTAAAACTATGTTTGATCTCCCTGGACAAGAGAACATAGAAGAAGTTATTATTGATGGTGGTGCAACCAAAGGCACGTCTCAGCCGATTATTGTTCATACTAAGAACAAATCAAAAACAGAAAAGACTTCTGCGGCTTAATAAGAGTTAAATAACAAAAGTTTCCTATTGCATTATAAAATATAATATCCATATTTATAGTTATGGAAGTAAAATTAACACAACCCTTATTACCTTTAAGAGACATAGTGGTGTTTCCAAGTATGGTAATTCCATTGTTTGTTGGAAGAGATAAATCTATTACTGCTTTAAATGAGGTGATGAAAAGTGAGAAAAAAATTATACTTGTTACTCAAAAAAATTCTGAAGTTGATGATCCAAAAAAAAATGATGTATTTTCTTATGGATGTGAAAGTAACATATTACAACTTTTAAAACTTCCTGACGGTACTGTTAAAGTTTTAGTTGAAGGAATTAAAAGAGTTAAAATAGTTGAATTTAAAGATGATGAAAAATTTATTACTTGCACATATGAAAATCAAAAAGATGTTTTAAATAAAGATGAGGATTTATTGCCTCTTGCGCTTACAGCTGTAAAAAGATTAGAGAAATTAACGTCTGTTAATAAAAAAGTTTCATCAGAAACTATAGCCAATATTAAACAATTAAAAGATCCATCTAAAATTGTAGATAATATAGTTTCAAATTTGAATGCATCTATATCTGAGAAGCAACAAATATTCGAAACATTAGATGTTAAGAAAAGACTAAATGCAGCTATTAAGATGATGGAAAGTGAAACAAGTATTATTGGAGTAGAAAAAAGAATTAGAGGAAGAGTTAAAACTCAAATGGAAAAGACTCAAAGAGAGTATTATTTAAATGAGCAATTAAAGGCTATTCAAAAAGAATTAGGCGAAATTGAAGATGGTAAGGACGAGACAACGAATTTAAAAAAATCTATTCAAAAAGCTAAAATGCCAAAAGAAGTTGAAAAGAAGTGTATGTCAGAGCTAAAAAAACTAAAAAATATGAGTCCTATGTCTGCAGAAGCAACAGTTGTAAGAAATTATTTAGATTGGATGATTGATCTTCCGTGGTCTAAAACAGATAATGTAGATATTGATCTAAATAAAGGTCTGAAGATTTTAGACGAAGATCATTTTGGTCTAGAAAAAGTAAAAGAGAGGATTATTGAATTCTTAGCAGTTCAAAAAAGAATGGAAAAAATTAAAGGTCCAATCTTATGTTTAGTCGGACCTCCTGGAGTTGGGAAAACATCACTTGGAAAATCTATAGCTAAAGCTACTAATAGGCAGTTTATAAGAATGTCATTAGGAGGTGTTAGAGATGAAGCTGAAATAAGAGGTCATAGAAGAACGTATATTGGATCATTACCAGGTAAAATTATCCAAATGATGAAGAAAGCAGGTACAAAAAACCCTTTATTTTTATTAGATGAAGTTGACAAAATAGGAAATGATTATAGAGGTGATCCATCTTCAGCTTTATTAGAAGCATTAGATCCTGAACAAAATACAGCATTCAATGATCATTATTTAGAAGTTGATTATGATTTGTCTGATGTAATGTTTGTAACAACTGCTAACACTTTAAATATTTTACCACCACTTCTTGATAGAATGGAAGTTATAAGAATACCAGGATATACGGAAGACGAAAAAATAAATATTGCCAACAAGTACCTACTACCTAAACAGGTAAAAGAAAATGGTGTTAAAGAAGGAGAACTAAATTTAGAAGATGGCACAATTAAAGAAATTATAAGAAGTTACACAAGAGAGTCTGGCGTAAGAAATTTAGAAAGAGAAATTTCTAAAGTGACAAGAAAAGTTGTTAAAAAAGTTGTAAGTGGCGAAGTTGAAAAAGTACATGTAAACGATAAAAATATACCTGACTTTTTAGGAATTAAAAAATTCAAATTTGGTGAAGTAGAAGAAAAAGATAAAACTGGAATTGTGATTGGATTAGCGTGGACTGAAGTAGGAGGAGAAATTCTTAAAATCGAAACTGTCAATATGCCAGGTAAAGGCAGAATGCAAATAACAGGAAAACTTGGTGATGTGATGCAAGAGTCTGTTAAGGCTGCAAAATCATACGTAAGATCTAAAAGTCTAGAATATGGAATTATACCACCTTTCTTTGAAAAAAAAGATTTTCATATCCATGTACCAGAAGGTGCAACTCCAAAAGATGGGCCATCTGCTGGTATTGCCATGGTAACATCTATAGTCTCATCAATTACAAATATTCCTGTTAATAGAGAGATTGCTATGACCGGAGAGGTAACAATTACAGGACAAGTTTTACAAATAGGTGGTTTGAAAGAAAAATTATTAGCCGCTCATAGAGCAGGAGTCAAAACTGTATTAATTCCAAAAGAAAATGAAAAAGATTTAGTAGACATTCCAAAAAAAGTAAGAGAGGACATTAAAATCATTCCAGTTGAAACAGCTGATGAAGTGCTTAAAATTGCTTTAACAAAAGATCTTAAACCAGTGGAATGGACTGAAGTTGATAAAATGTCTGAAAGTAAAAAAGACGACAAATCTCAAGCCAGCATTCAGTAATAAACAATTTACTTTATTAATCTGTTGATGTAATAGTACCATAATTTGGGTGGTTAGCTCAGTTGGTAGAGCATCTCGTTTACACCGAGGGGGTCAAAGGTTCGAGTCCTTTACTACCCACCATTATCTACTAAACTTTTAACAATTTCTGCACTCTTTCTATATATTGGTATTGAACTAACATCTTCATTAATTAAAGTTTTAGGAGACCATCCAAATGCAAATACTATAAATAATAACGTCGTAATAGTTTTGTTTTTTAAAACAACAAAATCAATTTTATTAATATCAAGAACTATAAAATTGTTTTTTAATGAAAAAATATAAGTAAGTAAACTTAACGTATAACTAATACTAACCCATCTTCCCCAATCTTGAGCGATATAATAAAATATAAAAGAAGGAGCAAGTATTATTAAAAAAAATATTAGATAAAAATTAGTATTTTGAAGTTTAAAATTAAAGTTAAACTTTGAATTTTTTATTAATAAATAAAGAGGAAAAAAGCCAACAAACATAATCAAAGAATATCTTACTAGAAAAGTGAATCGAAATTTTGAGGTTACTTCACCTATATTGCTAGATAAATCTCTGTTCAAATAACTTATTGCACCGTAGCATTCATTTATACTTTCACACATCATTTTTATGCCAACATCATTTAAACGATGAAATAGGACAAAATAAAATGAAATTAATAAAGGCAAAAGACTCAGAGATAACTTTGTTAAAAAACT